>JAIDNJ010000001.1 GCA_029063895.1 Muribaculaceae bacterium
AAGTTGTATTTGACCGTAACGGATATCTTTTCCACGGTCGCGTTAAATCACTTGCCGACGCTTCCCGCGAAGGCGGTATTAAATTCTAATTTGTTATGGCAAAAAGAAACAACAGAGTTAAATCTACCAACGATCTCGAACTTAAAGATCGTCTTGTTGCCATCAACCGCGTAACTAAAGTTACGAAAGGTGGCCGCACATTCACCTTCGCTGCTATCGTCGTTGTAGGTAACGAAAACGGTATCGTGGGTTGGGGCCTCGGTAAAGCAAATGAAGTTACAGCCGCTATCCAGAAAGGTGTTGAAGCTGCAAAGAAAAACCTCATCAAGGTTCCCGTTCACAAAGGTACTATACCTCACGAACAGATTGCAAAATTCGGTGGCTCACGCATCATCCTCAAACCCGCTTCTCACGGTACCGGAGTAAAAGCCGGTGGTGCGATGCGTGCCGTTCTTGAGAGCGTAGGTATCACTGACGTGCTTGCAAAGAGCAAGGGCTCGTCAAACCCCCACAACCTCGTGAAAGCTACTATCGCCGCTCTTGACGAAATGCGTAGCCCCGCTACCGTAGCCCAGAACCGTGGTATTTCGGTAGAAAAAGTTTTCAAAGGCTAACCTCTAAAGAAACCACAGAAATGGCTCAGATTAAAATCAAACAGATAAAAAGCCGCATCAACTGTCCCGCTGTTCAGAAACGTACTCTTGATGCTCTCGGCTTGAAGAAAATGAATCACACTGTTGTCAAAGAAGACACTCCCAGTGTGATGGGTATGGTTAACAAAGTTCGTCATTTGGTAGAAGTGACCAACGCTTAAAATTGATTTGACAATGGACTTAAGTAATTTACAGCCGGCTATCGGCTCAACACATAGAGAAACCCGCATTGGCCGTGGACCCGGTTCAGGCAAAGGCGGTACATCTACCCGCGGTCACAAGGGTGCGAAGTCACGTTCGGGCTACAGCCGCAAGATCGGTTTTGAAGGTGGTCAGATGCCTCTTCAGCGTCGTCTTCCCAAGTTTGGTTTCAAAAACATCAACCGTGTTGAATATAAAGCTATCAACCTTGGACTGATCGACGAGCTCGCTACTTCAAAAAACCTTGAGAAAGTAGGTCTCGAAGAACTCCGCGCAGCCGGATTTATCAACCGCAAACAACTCGTTAAAATTCTCGCCAACGGTGTGATTTCGCGCGCTGTTGCTGTTGAAGCCAATGCTTTCTCCAAAGCAGCTCAGGACGCTATCGTAGCTGCAGGAGGTTCAATCAATAAAGTTTAAAGATAATGAGATTCGTAGAAACCATAAAGAATATTTGGACGATTGAAGAGCTCCGCAAGCGTTTGATTGTTACATTCATGCTTGTACTCGTCTATCGCCTCGGCTGCTATATTGTCCTTCCGGGCATTTCGCCGAGTGACCTTGACGCACTCTCAAACTTCACTAACAAGAGTGGGCTCATGCAATTGCTCGATATGTTCTCAGGTGGTGCCTTCTCTCAAGCTTCTATCTTTGCACTTGGTATCATGCCCTATATCACGGCTTCGATCGTGATACAGCTTTTGGGCATGGTACTCCCTTCTTTCCAGAAGATGCAGCGCGAAGGTGAAAGCGGCCGTCAGAAACTGAATCAGTACACACGTTATCTCACAGTTCTGATTCTGCTTCTTCAGGGTCCTGCCTATCTGGTCAATCTTCAGGTCCAGGTGAGCAGCGCCGGCGGACACGCCTCTATGGGATTCTGGACAGTTGTCTACCTGACAATTATCCTTGCAGCCGGCTCAATGTTCATTATGTGGCTTGGCGAGCGAATCACTGACCGAGGCATTGGCAACGGTATCTCCTTTATCATCCTTGTGGGAATCATCGCGCGTCTTCCCCAGGCAATCTGGTATGAATTCTACAGCCGCCTCCCGGGATCTCAGGGTTCAGAGGGTGGTCTTGTGATGTTCATCGTTGAATTCATCCTCCTTTTTGCTGTGACTGTAGGCGCGGTGCTTCTTGTTCAGGGAACACGCAAAGTGCCTGTTCAATACGCCAAACGTATTGTAGGAAACAAACAGTATGGCGGTGCGCGCCAGTATATCCCCTTGAAGGTTAATGCCGCCGGTGTTATGCCTATCATTTTTGCGCAGGCCATCATGTTCATTCCCATCACTCTTGCCGGATTTGGTGCGCGTGAAGGATCATCGGGATTCTTCAACACGTTCTCGGACATCAACGGTTTCTGGTATAACTTCGTTTATTTCATCATGATTGTAGCGTTTACCTATTTCTATACTGCAATCACAGTCCGTCCGACTCAGATGGCCGATGAGATGAAACGTAACAACGGTTTTATTCCCGGCGTCAAACCCGGAAAGAAAACCGCTGAGTATCTTGACACCATCATGTCACGAATCACACTCCCCGGCTCGATTTTCCTTGGAATCGTGGCAATCCTCCCCGCTTTTGCACGTCTCTTCGGCATCAGCCAAAACTTCGCGCAATTCTTTGGAGGCACATCACTGCTGATTCTTGTAGGTGTGGTTCTCGATACTCTCCAGCAGGTTGAGACTCACCTGATGATGCACCATTATGATGGTCTTATGAAGGACGGACGTATCAAGGGTCGTACCACCGGTAGCGCCTATTGATGTCATAACTTCGTAAAACAGTAACGCTAATAATCAAGACTAAATGATCTATCTCAAGACACCGGAAGAAATCGAAAAGATGAAGGCAGCCTGTGAGCTTCTCAGCCGAGCATTTGGCGAGATTGCAAAATGGGTGGAGCCCGGTGTGACTACAAACAAGCTCGACACCGTTGCTCGCGAATTCATGCGCGACAACGGTGCCCGGCCTGCTTGTCTGGGATACGGGGGATTTCCCGCGACCCTGTGTATCGAGGTCAACGAGACTGTAGTTCACGGTTTCCCGTCAAACTATGCTCTCCGCGACGGTGATATAATCGGAATCGACACTGTCCTCGAACTGGATGGTTTCAACGCCGATTCATGTTATACGTTTCCTGTAGGTAATGTCAGCCCCGAGGTGATGGCCCTGTGTCTCACTACCAAGGAGTCGCTCTATAAAGGTATAGAGGCTTGTAAGGCTGGCAATCGCATCGGTGATATTGCCAATGCAGTTCAAACCTACTGTGAGAAACGCGGCTACACGGTTGTCCGTGAAATGTGTGGACACGGCATTGGCCGGTCGATGCATGAAGACCCGGAGATACCCAATTACGGTAGGCGAGGAACCGGCCCGCTCATCAAGAACGGCATGTGTCTGGCAATCGAGCCTATGATTAATCTGGGAAGCCGCAATATAGTAATCGAACGTGACGGATGGACTTGCCGTACGAAAGACCGCAAGCCCTCGGCCCACTACGAACACACCGTTGCGATACTCAATAATGAGACCCAGATTCTCACCTCTTTCGATTATATCCAGGAAGCCCTGGGCGACAGATTTATTTAATTAAGACTATATGGCAAAACAAGCAGCAATCGAACAAGACGGCACAATAATTGAAGCTCTGTCAAACGCCATGTTTAAGGTGGAGCTTGAAAACGGACATGAAATCACGGCCCATATATCGGGAAAAATGAGAATGCACTATATCAAGATTCTCCCCGGTGACAAGGTTCGTGTTGAAATGTCACCCTACGACCTCTCAATCGGTCGTATCGCTTTCCGTTACAAATAACAAATCCAAATCACTCAATATAATATGAAAGTTAGAGCCTCTATCAAGAAGCGCACCCCGGACAGCAAAATCGTACGCCGCAAAGGACGTCTGTACGTAATCAACAAAAAAAATCCCAAGTATAAACAACGTCAAGGATAATATTTTATTATTTTTGCAAAAAATTTCAATAAAATATGGCAGTAAGAATCGTGGGAGTTGACCTCCCCCAAAACAAAAGAGGTGAAATCGCCTTGACTTATATCTTCGGTATCGGCCGCAGCGCAGCTAAATCGATTCTCGAGAAAGCTGGTATCGATGTAAATATCAAAGTTAAAGACTGGACTGACGAACAGGCCGCCAAAGTTCGTGAAGTCATCCAGGCCAACCACAAGGTTGAAGGTGATCTCCGCAGTGAAATCCAGCTCAACATCAAACGTCTGATGGATATCGGCTGCTATCGCGGAATCCGTCACCGTATCGGCCTTCCCGTTCGCGGTCAGAGCACCAAAAACAATGCCCGTACCCGCAAGGGCCGTAAGAAAACAGTCGCTAACAAGAAGAAAGCTACAAAATAATAGACAATTATGGCAAAAAAAACAGTCGCAACTAAAAAGAGAAACGTTAAGGTTGATGCCGCCGGCCAGCTTCACGTTCACTCTTCGTTCAACAACATCATCGTTTGTCTGGCTAACAGCGAAGGTCAGGTTATCTCATGGTCCAGCGCCGGTAAAATGGGTTTCCGCGGATCAAAGAAGAACACCCCCTATGCTGCACAGATGGCAGCGCAGGACTGCGCTAAAGTCGCTTATGACCTCGGTCTGCGCAAAGTAAAAGCGTATGTCAAGGGTCCCGGTAACGGCCGTGAATCGGCTATCCGTACAATCCACGGAGCCGGTATCGAAGTGACAGAAATCATCGACGTTACTCCGCTTCCCCACAACGGTTGCCGTCCTCCCAAGCGCAGAAGAGTTTAATAACAATACACTCACAGATTTAGACTCTTTAATTTATAGAACAACCGCGCTATTGCGTGTCGGGTAGCTCAGGGTCACCACAACGGCCCAGGTTTGATCGCTCAGATGAATTTGACCATAATTTCTTCACCTCTCTATGGTCGCGGCTGCATCAATGACGACCGGCCTGCATGCCCGAGCCTACTTTCATAAACAAGCTTCTTAACAGTAGACCCCAGGCAACACAACCGACAAGCAAAGCCTATAATAAAAAAGAAAAATGGCAAGATATACCGGACCCAAATCAAAAATTGCCCGTAAATTCGGCGAACCTATCTTTGGCGAAGACAAAGTACTCGCACGCCGCAACTTCCCCCCGGGCCAGCATGGTGCTAACAAACGCCGCAAAACATCGGAATATGGCGTTCAGCTCCGCGAAAAACAGAAAGCTAAATATACTTATGGCGTTCTCGAACGTCAGTTCCGCAACCTCTTTGAGAAAGCATCGAGCCTCAAAGGTATCACCGGTGAGATTCTTCTCCAGCTTCTCGAGTCACGTCTTGACAACGTAGTGTTCCGTCTTGGTATCGCACCAACCCGTCCCGCTGCCCGTCAGATCGTGCTTCACCGTCACATCACAGTAAACGGTGAGGTTGTGAACATCCCCTCTTATCAGATTAAACCCGGCGATGTTATCGGTGTTCGTGAGAAATCAAAATCACTTGAAGTCATTGCTGACGCTCTTGCCGGATTCAATCACAGCAAGTATCCCTGGATTGAATGGGACGAGGCTACCAAGAGCGGTAAATTCCTCCACGTTCCTGCCCGCGAAGATATCCCCGAAAACATCAAAGAGCAGCTTATCGTCGAGTTGTACTCTAAATAATAATCAATAAAATCAAGATCCATGGCTATATTAGCATTCCAAAAACCTGACAAAGTACTCATGTTGGAAGCCAATAATTTCTTTGGCAAATTTGAGTTCAAGCCTTTGGAACCCGGCTATGGTATCACTGTAGGAAACGCGCTCCGCCGAGTGCTTCTTTCCTCGCTCGAAGGTTTTGCAATCTCGTCAATCAAGATTGACGGTGTAAAACACGAATTTGATACTATCCCCGGAGTCAAGGAAGATGTCACCAACATCATCCTCAACCTGAAGAAGGTCAACCTCAAGCAAGTTGTCGAAGATACTGACTTTGAAAAGGCTACTATCGTGATACCGTCAGGACAGGAGGTGTTCAAGGCCGGTGACATAGGCAAGGTACTTAGCGGGTTTGAGGTTCTTAATCCCGACCTGGTCATCTGTCATTTGGATCCTGCTGCCGGTTTTTCAATCGAGCTTACTGTCAACAAGGGCCGCGGTTGGGTTCCCGCTGACGAAAACACCGTCCCCACCGACGATGTAAACGTACTCGCGATCGACTCAATCTATACCCCGATTGTCAACGTGAAATATACTGTTGAGAATTTCCGTGTCGACCAGAAAACCGACTACGAAAAACTTATCCTTGAAATCACAACCAACGGATCTATTCATCCTAAGGAAGCTCTCAAGGAAGCAGCGAAAATCCTCATTTACCACCTGATGCTTTTCTCTGACGAGAAAATCACCCTTGAAGCGACCGAAGAGGACGGCAACGAGGAATTTGATGAAGAAGTGCTTCACATGCGTCAACTTCTCAAAACCAAGCTTTCGGACATGCAGCTGTCAGTCCGCGCCCTCAACTGCCTCAAAAGCGCTGAAGTCGAAACCCTCGGTGAGCTTGTGGTATTTAATAAAACCGACCTCCTCAAATTCCGTAACTTCGGTAGAAAATCACTTACCGAGCTTGACAGCCTCCTGGCTCGTCTTAACCTCTCCTTCGGAATGGACATTTCAAAGTACAAATTAGACAAAGAGTAATTCACGATGAGACACAATAAAAAATTCAATCACCTCAGCCGCAAGAAAGCCCACCGCGACTCTCTTCTTGCAAACATGACCGTGGCTCTTATCATGCACAAACGCATCTTCACCACTCTGGCCAAAGCCAAAGCTCTTCGCGTTTATGCCGAGCCCCTCATTAACCGCGCCAAAGAAGATACCATGAACAACCGTCGTGTTGTTTTCAGCTATCTTCAGAACAAAGAGGCCGTTACCGAACTCTTCCGCGAAATCTCGCAGAAAATCGCAGAACGCCCCGGCGGTTACACCCGTATCCTCAAAACCGGCAACCGTCTGGGTGACAACGCCAAGACTTGCTTCATTGAGCTCGTTGACTACAACGAAAACATGCTCAAAGAAAAAGCAGCCAAGAAAACCGGCCGCACCCGTCGTAGCCGCAAATCGTCGGCCGCCGCAGCCGCTCCCGCTGCTGAAGCACCTGCCGCTGAAGAACCCAAGGCTGAATAATAGTCAACTACAACGGCGCTCAACCGGGCGCCGAGGTTTAACAGCAATAGAAAAGAGACTGTATCGATACCGATACGGTCTCTTTTTCTTTTATAAGCAACAAAAATTTAACCAAATTACCTCGATTTAAACAAAAATCTTGAATATTTAACGACAAAATTTCGTAACTTTGTAGCCAGTAAAAAGAAGATATCCAAACAATTTTTTAAGTTAAAACAAGATTATGAAAATTGAGAAAATTATCGGACGTGAAGTCCTTGACTCTCGTGGTAATCCCACCGTTGAAGTAGATGTAACTCTCGAATCAGGCGCATTTGGCCGCGCATCTGTTCCATCGGGTGCTTCTACCGGTGTAAACGAGGCTCTTGAGCTCCGCGACGGTGACAAATCACGTTACATGGGCAAAGGCGTTCTCAAAGCTGTTGCCAACGTTAATGAAAAAATCGCTCCTGCTCTCGTCGGCATGAGCGCTCTCGATCAGATTGCTATCGACGAAAAGATGCTTGAGCTTGACGGAACCGATACCAAATCAAACCTCGGTGCCAACGCTATCCTCGGCGTTTCGCTCGCTGTTGCCAAGGCTGCTGCCAACTATCTCGACCTTCCCCTTTACAAATACATTGGCGGATGCAACTCTTATGTTCTCCCCGTTCCCATGATGAATATCATCAACGGTGGCGCTCACTCAGATGCTCCCATCTGTTTCCAGGAGTTCATGATTCGTCCTATTGGTGCTACTTCGTTCAAAGAAGGTATCCGCATGGGTACTGAGGTATTCCATAACCTCAAAAGCGTGCTCAAAGAACGTGGCCTTTCAACCGCTGTAGGTGATGAAGGTGGTTTTGCTCCCAGCCTCGACGGAACTGAGGATGCTCTCAATGTCATCATCCAGGCTATTGAGAAAGCAGGCTATGTTCCCGGAAAAGATGTTACTATCGGTCTTGACTGCGCTTCTTCTGAGTTCTATGAAAATGGTGAATATCACTATTCTCACCTTAACAACGGTGCAAAGAAAGAGGCCAACGGTGCTACCTATACATCGGCTCAGCAGGCTGAGTTCCTCAAAGGTCTCGTTGAAAAATATCCTATCGACTCAATCGAAGACGGTATGGCTGAAAACGACTGGGAAGGCTGGAAGATTCTTACCGACATGATCGGTGACCGTTGCCAGCTCGTAGGTGATGACCTCTTTGTAACCAACGTAAAATATCTCAAACGCGGTATCGAGGAAGGCTGTGCCAACTCAATCCTCGTTAAGGTTAACCAGATTGGTTCGCTCACCGAAACTCTCCGTGCTGTTGAGCTCGCTCAGCGCAATGGTTACACTGCAGTTATCTCTCACCGTTCAGGCGAAACCGAAGACGCTACTATCGCCGATATCGCTGTAGCTACCAACGCCGGTCAGATCAAAACCGGTTCGGCTTCTCGTTCTGACCGTATGGCCAAATACAACCAGCTTCTCCGCATCGAGGAAGAACTCGGCGCAGCTGCTCAGTATGGCTATGGTAAAAAGACCAAACGTCAGGCTTGATTATAACTGAAACTTGATAATAGCAAAATATCAGGATGGCGGTGTGTCAAATATTTGACACACCGCTTTTCTTATAATAGGATGTAGGTGACATACTTTTGGCATGCAGCGGTTGATTAACAGCTGTTTGTGCTCCTTACGTGTCGAAGTTTTTACAAAATTGTTAATTCGCTATTTTGACTTGCCATCCCCTGCAAATTGGAATATGTTCTTATTCTTGAGAAACTCATTTTGTTAAATTATTTAAAGTAGTGCCGCTACATTAAATTTTATGCGTATATTTGCTGCATAACACAAACAAAAAATTTTTTTAACCATGAATAACCCCCATATCCAATTGAACAAGAATCGCCTTGTGAGTTTTCTTGGAAAGCCGGCGACCGATTTTACCAAAGAAGACATTATCCGTTTTGTAGTCGAGAACAACATTGAAATGATCAATTTCATGTATCCCGCCGGTGACGGACGTCTCAAGACTCTTAACTTTGTAATCAACGATGCCGATTATCTCAACACCATCCTGACATCGGGTGAACGTGTTGACGGGTCGAGCCTTTTCTCCTATATCGAGGCCGGCAACAGTGACTTGTATGTCATTCCGCGCTTCCGTACGGCTTTTGTTGATCCTTTTGCCGAAATTCCGACCGTGACGATGCTGTGTTCGTTCTTTGATAAAGACGGAAACATGCTTCAGACATCGCCCGAGGCAACGCTGCGCAAAGCATGTAAGGCTTTCACCGAAAAGACAGGATTGATTTTCCAGGCAATGGGTGAGCTCGAATATTATGTTATCGCACCCGACGAAAACCGTTTTGAGGCAACTGACCAGAAGGGATATCATGAATCGGCACCTTTTGCCAAGTTTAATGACTTCCGTACAGAATGTATGTCTTATATCGCCCAAACCGGCGGTCAAATCAAGTATGGTCACTCGGAGGTTGGTAATTTTACTCTTGAGGGTAAAATTTACGAGCAGAACGAAATCGAATTCCTGCCTGTCAACGCCGAGGATGCCGCTGACCAGCTTATGGTAGCTAAATGGGTTATACGCAATCTTGCCTATCAGCTGGGCTATGACGTTACGTTTGCTCCCAAAATCACGACAGGAAAGGCCGGATCGGGTCTCCATATCCACATGCGTATAGTCGATGCCGAGGGTAACAACCGTATGCTCGACAAGGACCTCAAACTGAGTGCCGACGCACGTCGCATGATAGCCGGACTGATGGTGCTTGCTCCGTCAATCACTGCTTTTGGCAATACAAATCCGACCTCATATTTCCGTCTTGTACCTCACCAGGAGGCTCCGACAAATGTCTGCTGGGGCGACCGTAACCGTTCGGTACTTGTTCGAGTGCCGTTGGGCTGGACTGCCAAGACCGATATGTGTACACTCGCCAATCCTACTACACCGCCGTCCAACTTTGACGCGAGCCGCAAACAGACTGTTGAGATTCGCTCGGCCGACGGTTCGGCTGACGTTTACTCGCTTATAGCCGCTCTTGCTGTTGCTGCGCGCTATGGTTTTGAGATGCCTGATGCTCTTGAGGTAGCCGAACGCACCTATGTAAGTGTAAATATTCACGACGAGGCTAATGCCGACAAGCTGGCCATGCTCGCTCAGCTACCTACTGACTGTGCCGAGTCGGCTGACTGTCTTGAACGTCAGCGAGGTATCTATGAAGAATATGGTGTGTTCTCACCGCGCATGATTGACGGCATCGAACGCGCATTACGTGCTTTTGACCGCGATGAAATCGAGCGTGCCAAGGAAAATCCGGAGCTTATGCTCCGCCTTGTAGAGCAATATTTCCACTGCGGATAAAACAGAATGTAACTTTTAAATCAAACGTGGCGGTGTGTCAATTTTGATACACCGCTTTTTTGGTATGACGGGCATGTCATACATCTGTGGTGAAATTCCATATGGGGCGTAGTTGCCGACGAACCCTAGAG
>JAIDNJ010000010.1:0-4224 GCA_029063895.1 Muribaculaceae bacterium
GTGAGTCCGAATGTTTCTTTGAATTTTTCCTTGAGGCCTTTCACTTTCATGCGGCCGTCGATTTTGAATTCTGCCATAATTGTAATGTTTTAAATATTGGTTTAAAGTATTTCAAATTCAGTGCGACGGTTTTCGTCAGAAGTCGGATTTTCAGCGTTTTTGAGCTTGCTGCTTCCTAAACCGACAGCCTCAAGTCGGGCTGCATCAACACCTTCTTTGTTGACAAGAAAGTCGACAGCTGCCTGAGCGCGGGCCTCAGAGAGCTTTTGATTGACATCGGCTTCACCTTCGGCCGAGGTATGTCCCTCAATTCGGAGTTTAAGGTTTGGATTCTGCTTCAAAACTTTTGCAAGGTCATGTAGCGCAAGCTTGGCATCGTCATTAAGGTCGGCCTTCCCCTGCTCAAACTGAGCGGCGTTGAAACTGGCCTCAATGTCGGCAATCTGCTGTACATATACAGTGTCACGGACCTCGACAATCTTCTCCACTTCAACGACTCTTTCACCGCGCGGCATGCAAACCGCAGCAATTATACCGGCCACGACGAGAGCCAAAAGGAGCCAGATCCACCAGGGAAATCCTTTTTTGACAGGAGCGGGAACCGGGGGAACATATCCGTTGAGATATTCAAGACGGTAGCCGCCTTTCTCACCTTTCATAGTTTTCTCAAACTCAGCTACCTCGACATCATAAAGTTTACCCTGCTCAACCATACGCTCAAACGAGGGTTTGGACCATACCTGGGCAAGAGCGACTTTAGAACCGTCCTGAAGTTCAAGAACCTCGTCAGGCTTGGCAAAATAAAGGCTCATCTTCTCGTTGAACTTCTCGGCTTCGTCAACCGGGAGGAAATTTTCAGTAACGCCTTTGTCGGGATTCACATTGTTGGGAAACGCTTTGCGCAAATCGTCGAGAGTGGCATGGGGATACATCACCACGTAGGCGTGGGCGATGCCGAGAGCTGTGCGGTTTTGAGCTTTACCGTAGACTTTGATTTTATTTGCCATGTCGGTAATAATGTTGGTTTATCAATCGTGGTTACAAGAATTTTATTCCTCCTCGTCGTTTTCAAAAGAAACTTCGAGTTCGGGCTCCGATTTGACGAGGTCACAAAGCATGAGCACCGCAGCGTCACGGTCAATGTCGAGAGCCTCGGCGAGCGCGAGGAGATTGTGAACCTCTCCATAGGTGAGGACGTTGTCACAGAGAGCCATTTGCATGAGAGCCTGAAAAACTTCACCTGTTTCTTCGTCATCGACTTTAGCTGCATGTTTGACCGCATAATCGGTAGCCTTATCCTCGTCCATGTTTTTGAGCTCGACGAGAGCGGCGGTGATGTTCATGTTGAGTTCCTTTTCGGGGATATCAAAAGCCTCGGCGATTTCACCGATAGTAGTGCGTTCAACATCTGAAAATTCGCCATCGGCCCAGATGATAGCTGCAAGAACCGAGGCCAGTGTTATAGTAGGTGTCTTCATTATTTCCTGAATATTTAGAGATTAACGGAACAGACGTTTCAAACGGTTTACAAGAGAGTTTTTTGCCTTGCGGGCCTTGGCCATACGGGCAGCGATTTCCTTGCCCTCTTTAGTACGTTTGTCAACTTTACCGGCTGCTGTCTTTTTCAGCTTGGTAGTCTGAGTCTTGGGAGCCGCAGCCTTTGCTTTGGCGGCACGTGCCTTGGCAAGTCGCGCCTTGAGTTCTTTATACTCTTTGGTGCGTTTATCCATCTTGCCAGCAGCTGTAGTTTTTACTGCCATATCTATGATAATTATGTTATTTGATTTCTAATATTAAATAATTAAATTGGACGCCGTCAATATCGGTCGATTGCCAGCTGATGGGATAGTGACCGTCAAGATCTATTGCAGGCCGAGTTTTGGCCACACTGACATCACCGCGCCACGAGAGCGTTCCGGGACCTTTTGACTGTATATTTTTAGAGATACAGAACTCCAGGGAACAGGTATCAGCTCCATCATGATCAATATATTTACGGTCATTAGTTACTAAAACTGCAAGTCCGCTTTTTACTTTTTTGAATTTCTTTTTCAAGACCTCAAGGCGGCGGACATCTTTCCAAAAGTTGTAACAGACCAAATCGGTAGCTCCCTGATGCTTTAAAATCGGTTCAAGCGGGTCTTTATCCGGATTAAGATCTTCATCAAAACATTCAATCGAGCGACGGACCAATGCCGTCGGATATTTAAGTTCCACAGGTAGATACTCACCGTTTTTGTAGACCACAATATCGATGCGCAGGTTGCTGTCCCATACATAGTCGGACGATACCCACGAATTTGGTATGCGGTACTCAAAGAACACACGCTCATACCGGTTGGGAGACGTCAGCAAAAAAGAGCCGAGATGTATTTGAAAATCAATCTCGTTTCTGAGCAGGTCGGGCCAGGACTTCAAAAATGTCAGGATATCGGCCTTAACTTCGTCAAGCAAAGACTGACGACAGGCAGGAGTCTCGACCTTATCTTTTGACGCGGTTTTATGTGAAACCACCCGGGTCTGTTTGTTTGCCAAACCGGCCCGGTGGGCCTCCATCATTTTTTTATATTCGCGCAACGTCTTCAGGTCCATGCCGCGTCAGGATTTTTCTTTTTCCAGGTGTCTACCGCTTCATTATATTGTTTCAAAACCTCATCGGTCGAGAGTTGAGGATTGGGAACAATCGCGTTACGGAATTCAGTGTATTTTTCCAGACATTGTTCAGGCGTCAATCCATTGAAACTCGGACGCTCAGGGATTCTAAACCAATTGGATTCTTCCAATGCCTCATCAACAAGTTTGTCAAAATTGACCTCGGCACCAACTTTACATACACGGCCCGACGGATAAAGAATCTGATTAGAATAAATACACACTCCATCACAACCTTTTTCGCGGACAATTTCAGCGGCCAAAATTGCTGTTTTTGCTTTATCAGGTATAGGATAACCAATCAAAGTTGCAAAAGCTTTAACTTCACGCAGTGTATCTCCAACTTTTGGAATATATCTGATTTTCCCATCAGAAAAAAGAGCCATTGGAGGGGGTGCTGTAATAAAGCCTTTATCTAAACAATATCTTAAGTCTCCGGACTCGATATGTTCAATGTTTTCCAGATTCCGTTTCTTTTTTTCTTCTTTATCACAATACCAAAATCTGAAACGGAATTCCAGTTTGGGCAAATGAAAATATGATTCCAAGTCTCGCCAGTAATTCCATTCAATTTCTTTTTTAATTGTAAGGGAATCAGACTTTACATCCTTAACGCTATTCTCATTTTTAGCGCTTTGCTCCATTTGCCTGATACGTGCCTCCAACTGAGCAATCCGATCTTCATCATCCTTGCTTCGTGAAGATGTGGCAGATGAGTATTTTTGTCCCAAATGCTTTTTTTTGTCAGAGGATGGTGCAGCATCCTCAAACATTTTATCAAGCTTTGATGTAAATTTGTCGGTCAGCTTATCGGCCGACTCCATAAGACTGTCAATCCCTTCACCGGACTGTACGGATTTAAAAATATTGATGAGTTTCTTAAACATCTCAATTAAAAAGAAAATTATTTTTCAGAGAGAAGATAGTTGACGAGCTTATTTCCAAACTGCTGGGTAGTCCAATTATTATCGTATTCAAATCCATTTGCCTCGGCAATTTCACGAAGCGCGCCTTTGGTATTATCAAACACCTGAAATGTCTCAATAGACCCACTGGCAAGTTTGGTTATCGTATATTCCCCAATTTCAGCTACATTACCGTCACCAAATTCTTTAATAAGTTTTGAGCCAAACTGACGTGTTGTCCAATTAGGATCATATTCAAAGCCTTTGGCCTCAGCACACTCACGGAGCGCTCCTTTGGCATTATTGGCGATTTTACATACACGGATAGACCCTGAATCTTCAACGGTGATAATATATTCACCGGCAATAGCTGATTTTTTTGCCATATCGATTTAATTTGATTTAAATTAAAATTTAATTTTACAAAGTTAACTTATTACTGTTCGTTACACGGTCACATTACGTGACAGTAAATTCACGATTCCGTGAAATAATATTTCACAAATGTATAATTCCGGTCTACATCAAAAAGAATCGGCTATGGACGTAAACAGTTCAATCCAACCGATTTAATGATATCGAACCGCTTATTTTTCGGGGGGGGGGTATTTCATTGATTATAAGGTAATTGGAAGATTTTGCAAAAAACCGAGAAATAGACGGTGTA
>JAIDNJ010000010.1:4234-5126 GCA_029063895.1 Muribaculaceae bacterium
CCCCCGACCACCCACCCGACCACACCACTCCACACCCCCCGCACACCCCCCCCCGCCCCGCTTCATACCCGGGGGGGGGTATTTGATTGATTATCAGGTAATTGTAAGCTTTTGGAATAAACCGAGAAAAAGTCGGTGTCAAGTACTATGCAAATTTTATATAGCAGGCCCGTGTCGATATAGGCCCGTGAGAAGATATCATACACGTTGCGCCGGTCGCAATGTATCTTGCGACTGAACCATGTAACGCTACGTTCTTGACGGCGTAGTTCTTCTTCAATTATCTTACCTATAAATACCGGCTCATTTTCGGCTGATATTACATCGTTTTTCTTTTTTGGCATATCTGTACATCAAACATATAGCAAGTCCACACGATATCCTTGAAACATCGTATAACTTTACCATAATGGTCAAGTCAAATATTACAAACGGGATGTAATCTATTTCACTGTACTAAGGCGTCACTATTCGCCCGGGAAGAAGAGCCGTTCCATCACTTTCAGCCTGTCGAGGCCGAATTGCCAAGATGATGTAATCTTCCCTCTGCCGAGGTGTCTCAGGCAGTTTGCATTGCAAAATTAGTCACAATCGTGAAATTGGCCAAAACAGTAGTGTGAAATTTTTTTTCACATTTCTCGATGATACATAAAAAAGCAGCGCTGATCACTCAGAGCTGCTTTCCCATGAAAAAAATTTATTGTTATCTGTTTTGCTTATGCTTAATCTTTGTTGAGATTAACGCGCTTGAAGTCAACTACAGTAAGACCTTCAGCCGATTTTGAAAGATACTGGCCGATAGTCATTGTAGCGTCTTTAACAAATTCCTGCTCAACGAGAACTGACTCTTTGAAGAATTTGTTTACGCGGCCTTTGGCAATATTCTCAATCA
>JAIDNJ010000100.1 GCA_029063895.1 Muribaculaceae bacterium
GTCCTTGAATGATTCGAGCGAGAAACGGTAACCGGTCTTCGATGTGTTTTCAAAACGGTTGATATAGGCGATTTCGCCTGGAGCGACTTGAAGCATGATGTTTGAGCCATAGTCAACGCGCTTGTTTTTCACATAGGTGTTGGTATAGTCGATGCGCTTGATGTTGGCAGGGGGAATGATATAGGCCGATAAAACGTAAGACGCAATCGCTATAATGAGAGCCGAGATGAGATAAGGTCTCATGAACCGGCGATAGCTCACTCCCGAAGATAAAATGGCTATAATCTCGCTGTTGTCGGCCATCTTTGATGTGAAGAAGATAACGGCGATGAAAGTGAACAGCGGCGAGAACTGGTTGGCAAAGTAGGGAAGAAAGTTGAGGAAGTAGTCAAAAACGGTTGCACTGAGCGGAGCCTTAAGAAACGAGTCGAGTTTCTCATTGATGTCAAACATGATGGTGATGGCAAGAATGAGTGCAATAGCAAAAAGATAAGTTCCGAGGAACTTCTTGATGATATATAGGTCGAGCAGTTTGAGCGGTCGGTGCATTTTGACTGATGACATTGAGAGTTTTTACAAACGGGTGGTGACCCTGACAATCATTTCTTCTTTCCACGATTTGAAGTCACCGGCAAGAATGTGGCGGCGGGCTTCACCCACAAGCCACAGGTAGAATGCCAGATTGTGGATTGATGCGATCTGCATTGCAAGCAGTTCCTGAGCTATGAAAAGATGACGCAGATAGGCCTTTGAATATACACGGTCAACATAAGAGGGCCCGTCTTCCTGAATCGGAGAGAAATCGTCGGCCCATTTTTTGTTTCTCATGTTCATGATGCCGTTTGCAGTAAATAGCATACCGTTGCGGCCGTTGCGGGTGGGCATGACGCAGTCCATCATATCGACACCGCGGTCAATGGCTTCGAGAATATTGGCCGGAGTTCCTACTCCCATGAGATAACGTGGACGGTCGGCCGGAAGAATGTCGTTGACAACCTCAATCATTTCATACATGACTTCGGCCGGCTCACCAACGGCAAGACCTCCGATTGCGTTACCGTCGGCATCGAGCGAGGCAACCTTGCGTGCCGATTCGCGCCGCAGCTCGGGATAAGTACAGCCTTGAACGATAGGGAAAAACGATTGGGAGTAGCCATAGAGAGGCTCGGTAGAGTTGAAGTGTTCCCAGCCGCGGTCGAGCCAGCGATGGGTGAGGTCAAGCGATTTGCGGGCATAGCTGAAATCGGCGGTACCGGGTGTGCACTCGTCGAGTGCCATAATGATGTCGGCACCGATAGCGCGTTGGATATCAACTGTTTTCTCGGGGGTGAAAACGTGCTTGGAGCCGTCGATGTGGCTGCGGAAATGAGCGCCGTCTTCTTTGAGTTTGCGGTTATGGGACAGCGAAAAAACCTGAAAACCGCCGCTATCGGTGAGAATAGGTCGTTCCCAACCGTTAAACTTGTGTAGTCCGCCGGCCTGACGTAAAATTTCGATGCCGGGGCGCAGGTATAGGTGATATGTGTTGCCGAGGATGATTTTGGCGTCGATATCGTCGCGGAGTTCATGCATATGCACGCCTTTTACCGACCCCAAAGTGCCTACGGGCATGAAAATGGGGGTGGGTATCTCGCCGTGGTCGGTGGTAATGAGACCAGCACGAGCCGCACTGTTGACTGCTGTTGCCTGAAGTTGAAATTTCATAGGGCAAAGTTAGCGATAATTTCTGAGTCAACCAAAAGGAAATCGACTATGGGCTATGCTCAACTATTCTATTACCTGTTTATCTTCACATCGAACGACCCTGCCCGGATAGCGTTGCACTATCTGAAGGTTGTGTGTAGCCATGACAACTGCAGTGCCACGTGAAGAAATTTGATGGAGTCCCTCGACAATCTGTTCGCTGGTGGCGGGGTCGAGGTTACCGGTAGGCTCGTCGGCAAGAATAAGGTCGGGCTTGTTGAGGAGTGCGCGGGCGATTACAACGCGCTGCTGCTCACCACCCGATAGTTCGTGAGGCATTTTGTAGGCTTTGGTCAGCATACCAACTTCGCGCAGAACTTCGTCGATGCGCTGCTCCATTTCGTCACGGTTTTTCCAACCGGTAGCCTCAAGAACAAATTTGAGGTTGTCAAAGACTGGTCGGTCGGTGAGTAACTGAAAATCCTGGAAGACAATGCCTATCTTGCGCCTAAGAAACGGAATATCCTTGCGTTTTATCGATGTGAGGTCATAGCCGAGAACATCGGCTTCACCACCCGATAGTGGAACCTCGGCATACATCGACTTCATCAGGCTGCTCTTGCCGCTGCCTACCTTGCCGATAAGGTAGACAAACTGGCCCGGGTCGACAGCGAGGTCGACGTGTTTGAGCACGACGACCTCGTTGCGTAGAATCTCTACATCTTTATATGTTATAATACTCATTGTAACAATTGATTGGAGTATGATGGGTTATTTGCGGCTACGTTTACCGCCATGCTTGGCCGGGCCGTTACCGTGATGATTCTTCTGGCTTTTCTTGTGGCCGGGATTGGTGAATCCGAGCAGGTCTTCACCGTTGCGCATCATCGACGGGTCGACAAGAGCGAAGTCGAGCTGTTTTTTATCGACATCGGCTCGGGCAACCTTAACCTTGACTTCATCGCCGAGACGGAAGCGGTTGTTTTTGCGTCGACCTACAAGACTGTAGTTTTTCTCGTCAAAGTCATAATAGTCGTCGGTGAGGTCGCGGATGGGGATGAGACCTTCACATTTGTTTTCGTTGAGCTCGACATACAGACCCCACTCGGTGACACCGGTGATGACACCGTCATAGACCTCGCCCATGTGGTCTTTCATGTATTCGACCTGTTTGAATTTAATAGAGGCGCGCTCGGCGTTGGCGGCGAGCTGTTCCATGTCGCTCGAGTGTTTACAAAGATTCTCGAGTTTATCGACATTGACGCTACGACCTCCGTTGAGATAGCGCTCAAGCAGACGGTGAACCATCATGTCGGGGTAGCGGCGGATTGGTGATGTGAAGTGGGTATAGTAATCAAAGCCAAGGCCATAGTGCCCTATGTTGTTTGTGGTATAAATAGCTTTTGCCATCGAGCGTATAGCGAGGGTCGAGAGGAAATTTTCCTCACCCTTGCCTTTTACATCGGCAAGCATCTTGTTGATCGAACGGTTGATATCCGAAGGCTTGCCGTCGGTTTTTATCTTGTAGCCAAATGTGCGTGAAAGCTGGGCGAGGTCTCCGAGTTTGCCGGGATCGGGCTGGTCGTGAACACGATATACAAATGCTTTGGGTTTCTTGCGTTTGTCGGGATGTCCAATAGCACGGGCAACGGTTTTGTTGGCAAGGAGCATAAATTCCTCGATGAGCTTGTTGGCATCTTTTGATTCCTTGAAGAAGACGCCGGTCGGGTGACCTTTTTCGTCGATATCAAAGCGTACTTCAACGCGGTCAAAGTCAACCGATCCGTTTTCATAACGAGCTTTGCGAAGTATTTTGGCAAGGCGGTCGAGTTCAAGAATCTCGTCGGCATAGTCACCTTTACCTGTCTCGATTACATCCTGAGCTTCCTCATAGGTGAAGCGTCGGTTGCTGCGGGTGACTGTGCGGGCTATTTTGCTGTCAACTATTTTGCCGGCAGGCGTCATTTCAAAGATACAGCTGAAGGTGAGCTTGTCTTCGTCGGGACGAAGCGAGCATATTCCGTTACTGAGGTGCTCAGGGAGCATGGGGACAACGCGGTCGACCAGATAAACCGATGTGGCTCGGGACAAAGCTTCTTTGTCAAGAATGGTGTCGGGCTGAACATAATGGGTGACGTCGGCAATGTGGACACCGATCTCATAGTTGCCGTTTTTGAGGCGGCGGAACGACAGCGCGTCATCAAAGTCTTTGGCATCTTTGGGGTCGATTGTGAAAGTTGTAACATCGCGCATGTCGATGCGTGAAGCCACAACCTCGTCGGTGATACCGGCATCGATTTTCTCGGCTTCTTTCTCGACGGCCTCGGGATAGCGGTAGGGTAGGCCAAACTCGGCGAGGATAGCGTGAATTTCGGCATTGTTTTCGCCGGTTTTTCCGAGGATGTCTACGACGGTACCTTTGGGGTTTTTGCTGTCTTCAGGCCAGTCGGTGATGCGGACAATAGCTTTGTCGCCGGTTTTTCCCCCTTTGAGACGACTGCGGGGTATGATAATGTCTGTGGCCAGAAATTTGGAGTCGGTCTGGAGAATACCAAATCCGCGTTCGACCTTGAGAGTGCCTATAAATACCTGCTCTTTTTTCTCGATGATGTCGATAACCTCGGCCTCGGCCTCGACACCACGGCGACGGGCGGCTATGTTGACAAGAACACGGTCACCGTTGAGGGCATGCATGGAGTTGCGTTCGGCTACCATGATAACCTCGCCGTCGGGATCGATAGTGACGCTGTTTTTACCGTTGCTGCGACGTGTAAAGATACCCTCGGCGATTGTACCGCGCTGGGGATATTTGTACTTGCCTGGAGCGACCTCGATGAGGTCGCCGTCAAAAGCCATTTCGGCAAGAATCATGGCTACACTGCGTTGAGCGGCGGGTGTGGCAGCCCCGATAGCGTGGGATACCTGTTTATAGTTGAATGTATTGTTCTGCTGTTGTGAAGTATAGACACTGACTTGAGATTTGAGTCGTGCGGCTGCTTTGTTGGATGAAGTTGAACGTGGCATATATAATGTTGTATTTGTTTTATGATTTTGAATGTTTTACCTTTTTATATTAACGTCTTAGCGGGGTAAATTGTTAAGTCGTAATCTGAGATTTATTTAAAAAGGTTAAAAAAACGAGGGGAATGGTTGCCCGCTGCGGCTGAAGCATCCGCATGGTTTAACCTTTCCCCTTAAAAGTTATATAGCCTCGTCGAGCGGTTATCAGGCGTCGATGTTGGCGTAGTTTGCGTTTGACTCGATGAAGTCACGGCGCGGCGCTACATCCTCGCCCATGAGCATGGAGAAGATTCGGTCGGCTTCGGCTGCATCGCTGATGTTGACTTGTTTAAGCATGCGGTGCTCGGGTGACATGGTGGTGAAGCGGAGTTCCTCGGCGCTCATCTCACCAAGACCTTTGTATCGCTGTACCGATGTGTTCTGGCCATACTTGTCGATGAAAGCCTGTACCTGCTGGTCGGTCCAGCAATATTCCTCGTTTTTACCGCGTTTACATTTATACAACGGGGGAGTAGCTAGGTATAGATATCCGTTTTCGATAATGGGACGCATGCGGCGGAAGAAGAATGTCATGAGCAGGGTGGCGATGTGGCTACCGTCGACATCGGCATCGGTCATGATGATAATCTTGTGGTAGGCAAGACGCGAGAGGTTGGGCTCTTTGGGGTCGTCGGCAGTACCGACAGTTACACGGAGAGCCTGGAACATATTGCGTATTTCCTCGTTGTCAAAAATCTTGTGATCCATAGCTTTCTCAACGTTGAGGATTTTACCGCGGAGGGGGAGGATGGCCTGAAATTTGCGGTCGCGGCCCTGTTTGGCAGTACCACCTGCCGAGTCTCCCTCGACAATGAAAATCTCGCAGTCTTCGGCTGTACGCGACGAGCAGTCGGCGAGTTTGCCGGGTAGACCTCCACCGCTAAGGGGTGATTTACGGCGCACATCCATACGGGCCTTGTAGGCGGCCTGACGTGCTATCGCGGCCTGAATAACCTTTTGAATAATGGTCTTGGCCTCGTTGGGGTGTTCCTCAAGGTAGGTGCGGAGGGCCTCGCTGACTGCGGTCTGAACCACGCCGCTAACCTCGCTGTTGCCGAGTTTTGTTTTGGTCTGACCCTCAAACTGAGGTTCAAGCACCTTGACCGATATGACAGCTGTGAGACCTTCACGGAAGTCGTCGCTTGAAATCTCAACTTTGGCCTTTTCGGTCATTTTGTTGTCATCGGCATATTTCTTTAGTGTCATTGTGAGACCGCGACGGAAGCCGGTGAGGTGGGTACCACCCTCGATGGTGTTGATATTGTTTACAAACGAGTAGACATTCTCGTTGTAGCTGTTGTTATAGGTCAGAGCAACCTCGACGGGAACGCCGGCACGCTCGGTCGAGAGATGGATTACATCATTGATGAGGGGCTCTTTGTTGGAGTCGATATAGCGTACAAACTCGCTGAGACCGGTCTGGCTGTAGAACACCTCGCGACGGGGATTGCCCTCGGAGTCGATTTCGCGCATGTCGGTAAGAGTGAGCGTGATTCCGGCGTTGAGGAATGCGAGGTCGCGCAGACGGTTGGCGAGTGTCGAGTAATCGTAGATGGTTGTGGTGAAGATTGTGTCGTCGGGGAGGAATGTGATAGAAGTACCAGTGTGGGTGCTGTCGCCGACAATTTTAAGCTCGGTGACGGGCTTGCCTTTTGAATATTCCTGAACATAGGCTTTGCCGTTGCGGTGAACCTCGGCGCGGAGATAGTTTGAGAGCGCGTTCACACACGAAACACCGACACCGTGGAGACCACCTGAAACCTTATAAGAACCTTTGTCAAACTTACCGCCGGCATGGAGGACGGTTAGAACGACTTCAAGGGCGCTTTTGTGTTCTTTTTCGTGCATGTCGACGGGTATGCCTCGACCGTTGTCGATGACGGTTATCGAGTTGTCGGGGTTGATTGTCACGTCGATATGAGTGGCAAAACCGGCGAGAGCCTCGTCGATAGAGTTGTCAACTACCTCATAAACAAGGTGGTGTAGACCTTTGGCGCTGATGTCGCCTATATACATAGCGGGACGTTTGCGCACAGCTTCAAGACCTTCGAGCACTTGAATATTACTTGCGCTATATTCCTCTTTTTCTTCTGCCATATTTTTTATTTCGGTTATCTTCTTTTGAAGTAATTAATGTCACTTTTTCAGACTACAAAATTACAAAAAAATAGTGACGTGAACAAATTTTGTAAATAATATAGTAGTAAAAAACGCCCGGATGCGGGCTAAGAATCGCATCCGGGCGTCGGGAAGAGTGATAGGAATAACAGAAAAACCGAATGGCCGGTAATCGGAATTTCAAAACGAAATAAAGAAAAACAAACAGTGGTTAATTATAAATATCGAGTTTGGGATATTTTGAGTAGATCAGTTGATTGGCTCGTTCCTCGGCATCGGTGATGCGGAAGAGGTAGTATTTGCTGTCGGGCGTAAATTCCGATCCGTCGGGAAATCGGGTGATCCGGTGTCCCTGCATAGGGATTTCGCGAGACTTGGTTTCGCCGTTTTCCTGCCAGGTATATAGGTATTTACCCTGAGGCCACTCACGTCGTTCGACACTCTTGCGGTTACGGATAATATCGACCAGCGAGAAGCCTTCGCCCCAGAGCTCACGGCGGCGTTCCATTAGGATGTCTTCAATCAAATCGTTACCCGATGTGGTCACGGGGGATGCTCCTCGGGTTGCACGCAGCCGGTTGAGCATTTCGGCGCCGGCATCATCGTTGAGGCGGGCGAGAGCCTCGGCGTTGATGAGGTATATTTCGGCGTTGCGCATCAGAACGATGTCGGCTATCATATTGGCGATGTCACGGAATTTAAATTTGGCATTACGCATCCAGACATATCCGGCGCTCGAAGGGTCGGCGTTGGGGTCGGGTGCCCAGTAAATGAGATCACGGCGATAATCTCCGTTTTCATATTTCTCGCGGAACCACGGGTCGACGTTGAAACTGAAATAGTAGGAGCCGGGTGTGGTGGTGTCGAGATAATAGAACTGATAGCTCGGGTTGTTCTGCTCGTTGGTTTGGGGATGGGCAAAAATCCACTCGCTGTTTGAGCTGTCGTTGAATCCGCTTTTAAATTCACTCTCAGACATAAGATAGTCGCTCATATCAAGTGCGAGCCGGGAATAATCGCGGGCTTTTTCCCATTGACGTGCATACAAGCAGGCGCGGGATAGCAGACCGAGCACAACGTGACGGTCGATTTTGTGCTTGCTGTCACGCGAATAGTTCTGAGGGATTAGGTCGAGTGCAGTCTCCATGTCAAGAATTGCCCTGTCGTAGACTTCAGAAACCGAGGCGGCGGGAGTGCCTGACGATGCCGACTCCTGAGTTGTTTCGGTTTCGTAGATGGGGACACATACGGCATCGGGATTCTTGTCTATTGCAAACGAATAGTGGGAGGCGAGATGCAGGTACATCCAACCTCGGGTAGCGAGTGCCTGTCCTTTGATACGGTTTTTATCGTCCTGGCCACCGGTGACTTCATCGATGTGGGAGATCACAGCGTTGCAGTCGCGAATGGTGTAGTAGGCCAGACGCCAGCTAAGGGTGTTGGTCCCGCCCTTGGTATAGATCGCCGAGAGAGCATAGTGGGCGCTGAAACCATATTTTGTGTTGAGGACGCAGTCGCTGCCCATAGCATCGCCGGCACGAAGCATAGCTCCGAATCCGGGATTGGCATAAGAGTTCCAGGTCTCCATGAGATAACGCCATGAACCGTTCAGAACTTTCTCGGCATCGCCGGTAGTCGAGAATACCGAACCGGCATCGACCGAGTCGGTGGGTTGTGTATCGAGGTCGCATGAGCTGAGAGCGCCGATGGCTATTACAGCGATAAGATTGTGAAATATTTTTTTCATCGCGATATTTTTTTTACAGTTTGACATTGAAACCGATTGATACGGTTTTCATGGCCGGATAACGATAGTAGGTGGTGCCTCCGACGGTCTGTTCGGGATCGAGCCCCTGTTGACCGCATAGGGTGAAAAGATTTTCGGCCTGAACAAATAGTCGGGCATCTTTGAAAACCTGATTGGTTTTGGATAGGAGCCTATGGGGCAGGCTATAGGATAACGTTACGTTTTTCAGTCGGGCATACGAGCGGTCGACAAGATGACGAGAACTTTGATTGGTCCATGAACTATAGGCTTGGGTCGTGAGACGCGGAATGTCGGTATCACGGTTGTCGGGAGTCCATCGGTCAAGCATATCGGCGCTCCAGCCCGAGCCGGTCGAAGAGTGTCCGAGCAGTGAGACTTTGTCGCTGTTATACAATTTCCCGCCAATAGAATAGGAAATGAGAAACAATAGAGACAGATCACGCCAACGCACATCCGAGCCAAATCCTCCGGTCAGTACCGGAAGCGAGTTGCCAATCTTGACTTTGTCGGCAGTGGTGCAAGAAGAGAAATCATCGGTTGTGTATTTCTCTCCATTTTCGTTATACCGGTACCATTGAGGGTTGCCGTTGTCGGGGTTGATTCCTGCCCATTCAATCATCCACCAGTCATAGAGCGATCCACCCTCTACCCATTTCTTGGCACCACTCCACATCTCGGGTGAGGGGAGTGACGTGATTTTATTCTTGTAGGTTGTGGCATTGAACCGTAGAGTCCACGCCCATGAATGGGATTGAACGGGTGCGGCTTCAAGAATAAGCTCCCAGCCGTAATTGCGGAGCGAACCTATATTTTGAGTCGTTGACGAAAACCCTGACGAGGGTACAAGATCTTTGTTGAACAGGAGGTCTTTGGATCGGCGAACAAAGTACTCGAGAGAACCACGAAGGCGGCTGTTGATGACCGAAAAATCGAGTCCGATGTTGAAGTTATAGTTGGTCTCCCATGACAACGAGGGTGTGGCGAGCCGCGAGCCTATAAGCCCCGATTGCCCCAGATTGTTATAAATGTCATAGAGGGCCTGATAGGCATAATAGGCTACCTTGTCGTTGCCTTGAGCACCGTAACTTGCGCGAAGGCTGAGATTGTCGAGAGTTGGGCGAGCCCATTCCATGAAGTTTTCACGAGACACTCGCCATGACGCGCCGGTTGACCAGAATGTGCCCCATCGGTGGTCGGGATGAAAACGCGATGAACCGTCGGCACGGACCGAACCCGATACAAAATAGCGGCGATCGTAATTATACTCGGCGCTCCCGAAAAACGACAGAAGTTTATAGGCGTCGCTGTTGCCATAGAAACTGCTGAGAGTCACCGCTGCGTCGGGTTCATAGAAGCCGTCCATAATCACCCCCGAGCGTGAGCCGCCATAATTTGTCGTAGTATAATGATAGAACTCATGACCGGCCATCAAACGGAAATTGTGGATATCGTTGAGTGTAAATAGATAATTTATAACATTATTCCATGTCATTGCGGTTGACCGGATGTTACTTTTTGACACACCCCCGCCTGTTTGAGCCCCCGGACCATAAGCAGGATTGGTATAATAATGATCGTTGCGGTTGTTGTAGTCAACATTCAATGTCATTTTATAGGTGAGATCCTTAACAGGGGTGATGAGTAGGTGACCCATGACGGTGGCTGCATCGCGTTTAATGCGGTTGAGATCATGAGGCTGGGATGCGACCAGATTATATTTGGCATAGGAACTTACTCGATAATAACCATAGTCCCAGATGCGTTTCCCCTGTTCATCGAGAAGATATTCACCGGTGGTGAGATCCCGTTGATATATGGGGTAAAAAGATGGCATGTTTCGTCCGAATAAAACTATATTGCTTATGGCCGAATCGTCCTGCTTGGGATAGTCCTGAACGGAGTTTGTAAGGGCAATGTTGGCACCTACCTGCAACCAGGGATACAGGTCGGAAACAACGTTGGTGCGCACGTTATATCGTTTGAACCCCGACTCGATGTATGCACCACGGTCATCAAGGTATCCGGCTGAAATATAGTATGATGAATTGGCGCTTCCACCGCTCACGCGAAAGTTTAAATCGGTATAATGAGCGTTTTGAGAAAGTGCCTCCTCCCAGTTGTCGTTCCACAAAGGAGACGCTCCGGCAAAGAGTTTGCCATCAGTGCCGACCGGATTGGGGTGATCGGTACCGTAAGGATTGATACCGAGTCGACCGACAAGATTATTTGAGGCATACTCGGCGGCCTTGGTTGCATCGTCACCCTGATCAAGGCGAAAGTTGCGCAAGGCTTCCCAATACAGTTCAAAATATTGATTTGTGTCGAGCTGTCGGTAATCGGGACGGGCACGGTCTGAGAAGCCGTATTTCATGGCTACCTCAATAGATGGTTTGGCGTTGCGGTTGCCCTGTCGGGTAGTAATCATGATAACACCGTTGGCCGCTCGCGAACCGTATAGCGAGGCTGCTGCCGCATCTTTGAGAACCGAAACCGAGGCGATATCACTTGAATTGATTGATGACAGATTACCGTCGTAGGGTACACCGTCGACCACATAGAGTGGGGCCGAACTTGCATTGACCGAACCGACCCCTCGGATGATAACCGTGGCCTCGCTACCGGGCTGGCCGGTTGACGAGAATGATTGGAGTCCGGCAACGTTACCTTGAAGCGCCTTTGAAATGTTGGAAACCTGAGAACGCTCGATAGCGGCCCCTTCGATGAGTCCGACCGAACCGGTGAACGAGTTTTTTTTAACCGTGCCATAGGGAATGGCAACAACAACTTCATCGAGGACCTCGGCGTTACGATACATCTTGATGTCAACAATGTCATCGATATCGATTTCACGGGTGGTATATCCGATATAAGAGACGACCAGTTTTTCGGCCCATTGAGGAACTAACGAGATTTTGAAATTGCCGTTCGCATCAGTGGCGACACTCAACATGGTGCCTTTGACCGAGACTGTGGCTCCAACGAGGGGCTCGCCATCAACAGCATCGCTGACATGCCCGTTGATTGATGATGTCTGAGCGATCATCATCAGCGGAATAAACAGGCCGAGCAAATTAATGCATAATTTCTTCATGTGATAAATTAAAATAAATAGTGAATAATTGATTTAATATAAAAACGTGGGTTTACTCCGCAAATATAGATATTAGTAATTGAATATTATCGCCCCGTATAGCCCGGTTATGTTTAATTAACTAATTGTAAATAGTGATGATTTAGATAAATTATTATTTGTATGGCTGAAATTTGGGTAAAATGATATCACGATGTATATTGCCAATATTGATTGCTTATTATTTGTTATAAATTGGCAATATGTTATATGTCAACGGGAAATATAATATGTCATACTTGAGACTGTTTTGTGTCGGGTTTTTGTCATCGACCCGTTAAAATTGAAAATGAATGATGTAAAATAACGCGAAAACATCCATATACATAAATTGCGCTGAATAAAATTTATCGGTGTTATAGAATAAAGAAAGTCGGGAATCCGCATTGGCAATGTGGAATTCCCGACAATGGTAAGGTTGTATGGTTGTTAATAAATGTTGACTAAGGCTTTGACTTCCCTACGGGTGGTTCGGTCAGTGTTATCCTGACGACAGTAGTGCGGTAGAGGCTACGTTTTATTGCTTCCTCAAAATGATTCATGAAGTTGGGCAAAAACCGTTGACAAATCAATCGGAGTGCCTCGATCTTTTCCTCATTGTCAGTTACTATCGAGGTGTGTCCCAATGCTATGGCCGAGTGATAATACTCGGTAAAGTTGTTTTTATCCTCTTCAAATTTTGGAGTACATTTGCTCACGGCCGATAGACTTACCACGGGATTGTTGGTTATACACTCGATTTTCTCGCCGTTATCGGCACAATGAAAATAGAATGTGGTCTCGTTCCGGCGTGCTAATGAAAGTGGTAAGCCATATGGTGTACCGTCGGGGCGTGTCATGCTGACGGTTACAAACGGAGCTTTGTCAAAAACCTCAAAAGCCCATGATGCAGACTGCCGGCGGGATGCTTTTCTCATCGGTTTCATAATAATGCAGGTCTAAAAAAGAATGGCGATGCGATAAACTATAAAAGCTACCACCCAGGCAAAGGCCGTGTTGTAAATTGCCGAGAAAGCACCGTAGCCCCAATGTCCGGTTTCCTTGACTATAGCGGTGAGAGTGGCGATGCACGGGCAATAAAGTAATACGAACACCATGAAAGCAAGCGCCGATGCTGAGGTGAAATCAGGTTTGCCTGTTACAGACGATGGCTTGGTAAGTCGGGAGGATAGCGCCTGGTTGTCGATGTCCTCGTCTCCGGTATAGAGTACTCCGAGGGTTGACACAACAATTTCTTTAGCCGGAATGCCGGCGATTAGAGCTACGGTAGGACGCCAGGTGAATCCGAGCGGAGTGAAAACCGGATTTATTGCCTTACCCATCATTTCGAGATAGGAATCGCGCGATGTGTCGATATGATTGTCGGTTAGCTGCTCCTTGTTTTCGGGAACGGACGACATCTCGTCGTGAAGCGGGAAATAATTGAGGGCCCACACTATGATACTTGCCACGAGTATTATTCCACCCATTTTTTGAAGATACTGTTTGCCTTTGGACCACATGTGACGCAGGGAAGCTTTCATTGTCGGGAGACGATAGGGAGGAAGCTCCATTACAAACGGGGTCTCGTCTTTCTTGAAGAAAAAGCGCCTGAGAAGACGTGATGTGATGAAGGCCGCCACAATGCCGAGAATATACATCGACATCAGCACAATCGTAGCTTTGGCACCGAAAAATGTACCGGTCAGGAGAACATAAACCGGTAATCGGGCCGAGCACGACATGAAGGGGTTGATAAGGATGGTGATGATGCGGCTGCTGCGGCTTTCGATTGCCCGGGAGGCCATTATCGCGGGTACGTTACATCCAAATCCCATGACAAGAGGAATGAACGATTTACCGTGTAGACCAAGTTTGTGCATGACTCGGTCCATGATGAAGGCTGCGCGGGCCATGTAGCCCGAGTCCTCCATAAACGATATAAAAAAGTAGAGAATAAGTATGTTTGGTAAAAAGACTATGACGCCACCCACGCCACCGATCACACCGTTGGCAAGCAGGTCTTTGAGAGGTCCGTCGGGCATGTGATGATTGACAAGACCCGATAAAATTTCGACCAGACGCTCAATCCATTCCATAGGGTAGGCTCCCACGGTAAATGTCGCCCAGAAAATGAAAAACATTATAATGAAGAAAATAGGGAAGCCAAAGAGCGGACTGGTGACAAACGCATCAATAATGCGGGTGGAACTGACTGCCGATTTTTCGGAAGGTGTCATTGTTTCGGCAAGAGCTCCGGCAATGAATCCGTATTTTTCATTGGCAATGAGCGATGATACATCGTCGTGGTGGAGCAATTTCAGCTTTTCCTCTTCTTTGTTGCGTACGGCGATAAGTCGGTCATAAACGGGAGATGACTTGATGAGCTCTTCACACTCGCTGTCATGCTCAAGAAGTTTGATGGCGATATAACGTGGAGCAAAATGTTCCTCGATAGATGGCTCGCTGCGTATTATTTCTCTCAGGCCGAGCAGGGCATTCTCGATGTCGGTGCCCAGGTTGACATGGACGTGTCGGACGGTTTTATGGCGGTTCTCATAGATGTCGATGATAGTGTCAAAAAGACGATCGATACCAAATCCGGTTTTTGAAACTGTAGGAACGACCGGTACACCAATCATTTGTCCGAGGTTTTCGTAATCGAGAGTGGCGCCGCTTTTTTGAAGTTCATCATACATGTTGAGCGCAATAACCATCGGGCGGTTCATGTCGATGAGTTCGGTTGTGAGATATAGGTTGCGCTCAAGGTTTGAGGCATCGACAACATTGACGATGACATCGGGACGCTGATTTTTGAGATAACGTCGCACGTAAAGTTCTTCGGGAGAATAGGCCGAAAGTGAATATGTGCCGGGAAGGTCGACGATATTGAACCGATATCCGTTATGGTCAAAATGTCCCGTTTTAGAGTCAACGGTAACGCCGCTGTAGTTACCGACATGTTCCATTGCGCCGCTGGCGATGTTGAAGAGAGACGTTTTACCACAGTTGGGATTACCGATGAGCGCTATATTGATTGTATGGGTTTTTCCGTTGAAATCATTGACTACACTGACATTTTCCTCAGTGGTGTTCAGATGGGAGATGTCATCAAACTCAAAGTCGTTTTCGATGGGGAGAACTTCAATGAGTTGGGCTTCGGCACGTCTAAGTGATACTTCATAGCCCATGAGGGTGTATTTGACAGGGTCGTGCAAAGGTGCGTTGAGCACGGTTGTTATTTTGCGTCCCCGGGTAAAGCCCATCTCAATAACGCGTTTGCGAAAGGCTCCGTGTCCGTGTATTTTAAGAATGACGGCGGTGTGTCCCGGCTTGAGTTCGTTTAGTGTCATTTCGTTGAGACTTAGATGTTTGCTGTGGCAGTCAAGAGGGGAGAGGATATGTTGTGAAATATTGTTATGCAAAGGTCGCAAAAATTTTTCTATTTAGACTCATTTTAAATAAGAAAAATTATTAAGTAATCAAAAATCGAGTCGATACAACTAAAAACGTCCGAGATTGTTTTAATGGTAAACAATAGAGATCATGACTGAAATAAAAATTGAACGAGTATATGCCGACCCGTCGGGTGTACCTGCTGACGGGTTCCGTATTTTTGTTGACAGACTATGGCCGCGCGGCGAGTCAAAAGATAAGTTTCACTATGACTTGTGGGCAAAAACAATCTCGCCGTCCGACGAGTTGAGACACTGGTTTCATGAAAGTCCCGATACGCGTTGGGATGAATTTGAAAAACGCTATCTTGACGAGCTCGAAAGCTCGGATGCTGCTATCCGGCTTGTTGAAGAAGTAAAGAAACATGAACGGGTGATGCTATTATTTTCATCACGTGATGAATCGCACAACAATGCTGTCGTTCTGAAAAAATTTATAGAATCAAAGCTTCAGTGACCCCAAGCGACAATATTATTTGTGGGCATGGAGCTGATTTTTGTCTTAAACAGTGAATTTTGGCAAGATTTTTGCTGGAATATGTAGTACATCGGTACTTTTAAATTGCTATCTTTATGGATAATTCATATAAAACGATGCGTCGTGAAGCAATCGACAGCATCCGTAACCACCGGCTTAAACCGGCACTTGACGTCATCATGCAACTTGCTGCGAAATTTCCTACAAAGGGATATGACCGGCAGGTGGCATCGATTACTGAAGATTATAACCGGCTTCTCGATCATCTTGAGTCGGGAGGCGCCGACCCCGGGCGTACCCGTAGTTATGAATCGTTTGTAAATAGGGCGCTGACATTGCTCGATATTGTAACCCGTCGCATCGAGATGGCCGAACTTCCGTCACTTTACTATAACACATATCGTTTTGAAGCTACTCGTCCCGACGATAATGTGGCCTCACTCGTTGACCGATATATGAAAATGTCAGATGATATGTCAATTTTCAATTTTCTGACATCGGACGAACTTACCGAGCAATCAACCTATAATGACCGTCTCAAACAACGTGAGTCGCTCGAACGGCGCATTTTCAACCGTATCTGGGTGACTTTTCCGCTCACTTCTGACAATTATGAGGCGGTCGCCGGGCTATTATCTTCTGACGAAGCCGGTTATCCGGTGAAACATCTTGTGATATCGGCATTGTTGATGTCCATGTTTAAGTTTTATGATGAGAACAAGCTGGCGCTGATGCTTGATGTATATAACCGATATGCCGGAGACAATCGGTCGGCTCTTGGCCCGATTTCGCTCACGGCAGTGCTTCTCGTGCTGTTCATGTATCCCGAACGTCCGCTTTCCGACAGCCTGAAGCTTAGACTTGAACAGGCCGCAGGTCAGCCCACATGGATAGGTGACCTCCGTAACAGTTATGCCGAACTTGTCCGTACCCGTGATACCGAGCGAATCAACCGCAAGATGACCGATGATGTAATACCGAGTCTGTTGAAGATAAGACCTGATATAGCCAAACGTCATCTTGACCCGAATCAGATGGCCGACATATCGGAGCTTGAAGAAAATCCCGAATGGATGGACCTTCTCGAAAAATCGGGTATAGCCGACCGTATGAAGGAGATGACCGAGATACAGGAGGAGGGTGGTGATGTTTTCATGAGTACATTTTCCCATCTCAAAAACTATCAGTTTTTCACCGAAATATCCAACTGGTTCCTTCCGTTTACAGCCGAATATTCGGCCGTGGCCAACGAAAACAAGGAAGTCGCCGAACCTATAGCCGACATGCTTATAGTGTCACCGTTCCTGTGTAACGGCGATAAGTTCTCATTTTTCTTCTCGCTGATGAAGGTACCCGATAATCAGCGGGAATTCATGCTCTCTCAGTTTAAAAATTATAATGTCAACATTGCCGAATTAAGATCGGCGGCAATGAGCACGACAACAGTTGACCGCCGAAATGCAGTCAATAAATATGTTCAGGACCTATACCGTTTCTTCAATCTTTTTAACCGACGCAGCGAATTTGAAAATCCGTTTAAAACAAGATTCAATATATTTAAGGTAGATGCGGTCAAGGAGTGGGTGGAGGCTATGGATAGCTCGCAGACTATAGCCGAGTTTTATTTCAAACATAAATATTATGGTGAGGCCCTCGATATGTTCCGTGCTATTGAAAAGACGGTACTTCCATCGGCTCAGTTGTATCAGAAAATAGGATTCTGTCTTCAAAAAGGTGGTGAAATTGAGGAAGCGTTGGAAAATTACCGCCGTTCGGAACTTATTGACTCGCGGAGTGTGTGGACGCTGAAGCGTATAGGTGGATGTCTCATGATATTGGGTCAATTTAAGGAAGCCGCACAATATTTTGAACGAATCGACACACTTCAGCCTGACAATAAAAGCGTCATGCTTAATTTGATAAACTGCTATGTGGAAACCAGGCAATATGAAAAGGCTCTGCCGTTGCTCCATAAGCTGATATACTTCAATCCTGACGACGCTAAAGCGCTCAGACTGTTGGCCTGGGTGCAACTTGCCACGGGCGACAATAAAAATGCGACAGTCAGCTATACAAGGCTTGTAACTGATTTTACACCGACATTGACCGATTATGTGAGATTGGGACATATTTCGATGATCGATGGTGATGTGGCCGCAGCTATCAAGTATTACAGACTCGGCCAAACCGCCGGCGACGCAGTCCAGCCATCTGAGATCACACGTCGCATCGAGAGTGAAAAAGATATACTTGACCGTGGCGGTGTCGATATGTCTTTGTTGCCATTTGTGATAGAAGCTGTCGAACGATAGATAGTCAAGATTAAAAGATTGTAAATGTAGCCGTGGATGGATTAAGAATTGTCTGTCCACGGCTTTAAGTTACAAAAATTAAGAATGACGGCTAAATAAAGGCCGAGAAGCGTTAAAAACTTAAAAAAAGAGGGCTTAAAGGGGTAAATAATCTATAAGGAGTTGGCAAATCTGAAAGTATGACGTAAATTTGCGTGATAATAAGATGAAGGAATTGTATAATTTTAGCACATTCGAATGCTGCTAATTGCTGAAATTATAGTACCTTTGCACTTTGATAATAAAAAACTTTATGCTGAAAAAAGTCGCTATATACCTCATTTCAGGCGCAGTTATGGCCGGTGTCGCATCGTGTAACTCCGGTACGTCATCGACTGTAATCTCATCAGAAGCATCATCAGAGGTCGCTGTAACCGCATTCTCGCTCAAAGCGAATGAGAATATACTGTCGTCGCTTGACTCGGTTTATTTCTCTATTGACCTGAACAATGCTCGTATTTTTAATGCCGATTCTCTTCCCAAAGGAACTGACATATCGCGTATGCTCGTGAACATCACCACCGGATATGTCTCGAAAGCTGAATTGCGATTTAAAAATATCAATCTCCGTGACACCGTAATCGATTATGATTCGGACAATACTACCGATTCGATCGACTTTGCTGCCGGCCCGGTAACGTTGCATCTTGTTGCTCTTGACGGGACGACAACACGTGATTATTCAATCGAGATAAATGTACACACAATTGTTTCAGATACACTGATGTGGCAACCCGAAGCCCGACGCAATCTTCCCTCGACGCTGTCGGCTCCCGAAGCTCAGAAAACTGTTAAGTCGGGTGAAACATACGTGTGCATGACTACAGAGAGTGGAAATGTGTCAATTGCAACCGCTCAAGACCCGGCAGGACAGTGGGATTCTCAATCGGTTACCCTGTCGTTTAACCCCGATGTCGATGAACTTGCAGCTACCGATGAGGCTCTGTTTATTCTCTCGGACAACGGAGATTTGTACCAGTCTACCGATTTGGGTGAAACATGGACCGATTGCTCGACCTCATGGTACCACATTACGGGTGCTTATGGCTCGACGCTTCTCGGAATCGAGTATGACGGTACTAAATATAATAATGTGACCTATCCTGCTACAATATCGACTCCTGTAAGTGACCGTTTCCCGGTAAAGGGTAACAGTGAACTTGTTATCTATACGTCGGAATGGTCTGATAACCCGGTGGCACTTATGATAGGCGGACGTTCGGCCGCAGGCTCAAAATTGTATGACACATGGGCTTATGACGGCTCCCAATGGGCAAATCTTACACGAACTCATCCCATTGCCGCCGATGGTATGACTCTTTTGCCATATTACTTGGTGAAAACTTCAGATACCAACTGGCGTGTGACCAAACAGTCGATACTGATGGCTATTGGAGGCCAAATGAGTAACGGTAAAAACAATGAGATTGTTTACGTGTCAAAAGACCTCGGTTTCAACTGGGCCGAAGCTGATTCGTTGATGCAGTTACCCGAATTCCTTACACCTGTAAACATGGCTCAGGTGTTTGTTCATGATGTAAAATTTACCGACAGCGACGCTTCGACTCAATCTCGAGCAACTGATTGCTGGACTGCGCTGCCACGAAAGCAGGTTCCGCGCTGGTGGGTTGACCCGATGGCGGTAGTCAATTCGCGTGCGGTAGCCCCAATCACAAGCTGGGAGGTTCCGTTCATCTATATGTTTGGCGGATATGATAATGAAGGGAAACTGGTAGACTCGATATGGCGCTCGACGATAACGACGCTTGCATTCAAGCCGCTTCAGTAATATCTTCAATAATAGAAAATTAATGACCATCAATCACCTGATACCTGCAATGCTATTAACAATGACGGCAATATCGGCCCCCCGCGCGCTGGGACAAGACGATACATATCGTTTTGATCTCGGGGTGAGATGTGGCATGTCGGGTTATGTCGGTGATTTGAGTTCAAACTTTTTCAAACGTCCCGGAGTGACGGCCGGAATAAAAGCCGACTATCTGTTTAATCCACGTTATTCGGTAGGAACCACAGTGTCGGTGTCAACGCTCAGCGGTAGCATTGACGATAGTAAATTCATGCCCTCTTCGGCTCCACGTGATTTTAAATCGACAGCATATGGCATTGACGGACGATTTAATTTCAATTTTTTGCCTTATGGAACAGGCGCACCTTATGAACACTTGTCGGTGTGGACTCCATATGTCTCGGTAGGCGTAGGAGCGGTTGTCGCCCGATGTGGCGGAGATACATCAGTAGCACCGTCGATACCTCTCGGGGTGGGGGTGCGTTACCGTCTGGCCTATCGTGTCAATCTTTCGGTCGAATTCACGGCGATCAAGACCTTTACTGACAAAATCGATGGTAAGATGCTTGATGACCCGATGACGATTGATAGTGCGTTTGCAAAAAATACCGACTGGATGTCGGCGCTCTCGTTTACCATCTCCTATGAGATTGGCAGACGATGTGCCACATGTCACCATATAGATTGAATAGTGTAAATAAACCATAATGAACAGTAAATCAACCGACATATCAAAGACCAATCCGATGCCGAGCCATGTTGCAATCATCATGGATGGTAACGGACGCTGGGCCAAGGCACAGAATATGGATCGCTCGGCTGGTCATGTCAAGGGAGTCGAAACTGTGAGACTAATCACCGAAGAGGCTTCGAAGCTCGGTGTGAAATATTTGACTCTTTACACATTTTCAACTGAAAACTGGAATCGTCCTACCGAGGAAGTTGACCTGCTCATGCATCTCATTGTGACGGCAATAGAGCGGGAGACCCCCGACCTGATAAAGAACAATGTCCGCCTGACAATGATAGGAGACAAGGAAACGATACCGTCGTTCTCGCTTGAACGTCTCGAACAGTGTATGGCTGACACATCCCATTGTACAGGTTTGACACTCTGTCTTGCAATCAGCTATTCCTCGCGTTGGGAAATCACTCAGGCGGCACGCCGGCTTGCAGCGTTGGCTGCTGCGGGGCAAATCAATCCCGAGGAAATTGCAGATGCTGATATTGCGGCAAGTCTTGAGACTGTCGGTATGCCCGATCCCGAACTTATAATAAGAACCGGAGGAGACTTGAGACTCAGCAACTTTTTGTTGTGGCAGGCCGCCTATTCCGAAATTTATGTGACTGATACTTATTGGCCCGATTTTTCTGCTAAGGATTTTGAGGATGCCATTAATCAATATATGACTCGCGAACGACGCTTCGGCCTCACGAGCGAACAACTTAAATAAACGACTTCAATCCACCACAAGCTATTCAAAATGCGATATAAGCTTACATTAATTACGTTGTTAGCCTCTCTCTTCTTTGCCGCATCGGCACAAGAACGTCTTGACACAATCTATACTCCCAATGTCCTTTTTACCGGCATGCCGCGAACTTATGAAATTGCCGATATAAAGGTGACCGGTGCACCCAACTACGATGATATGATTATCCTCGGATATTCAGGTCTCAAGCCCGGTCAGCGTGTAGAGATTCCCGGTCAGGACATCACTACTGCAGTAAAACGACTCATGCGTCAGGGCCTGTTTGCCCAGGCTCGAGTTAAGGTACTCAAAACCTATGGTGACAAAGCCTGGCTCGAACTCGAACTCCGTACCAATCCCCGTATTTCTCAGATTAATTATCTGGGTATGAAAAAGAGCGAGCGTGAGGATATTCAGGAACGTCTGCAGCTGATGAAAGGTAACCAGATAACACGTAACGTGGTGAACCGAGCAAAAGACATTATACAAAAATATTATTCGGCCAAAGGTTTTGGTAATGCCGACGTGCAAATAGACCTGAAAGATGACCTTGCAAATAAAAATGAGGTTATTGTTGATATATCGGTTGACAAGCATGACAAGGTTAAGGTCCATAAAATCTATCTTGAAGGTAACGAGGTGTTGACCGACAATGCTGTAAAGGGCGCTATGAAGAAAACCAATGAAAACAAACTGCGTAATCTTTTCAAACAAAAGAAGTTTGTTGAATCGGATTATGAAAATGACCTTGATAACATCATTGCGAAATATAATGAAAAAGGATATCGTGACGCCAAAATTCTTCATGACTCGGTTGCTAATTACGATGGCAAGAGCGTCGACGTATTCCTTAAGATCGAAGAAGGTAAAAAATATTATATCAGTGATATAGACTGGGTTGGTAATACAGTCTACACCACCGAGTTCCTTAATGACGTTCTTGGTATCAAACCCGGTGAGGTTTACAACCAGAAGCTGCTTAACAAGCGTACTACCGAAGATGACGATGCTGTCGCCAACCTTTATATGGACAACGGTTATCTGTTCTATCAGCTCATGCCGATTGAGAAGAATGTCCATGGCGACTCAATTGACCTTGAAATGAAAATGTTCGAGGGTCCGCAAGCAAAAATCAACCGAGTGATCATCAACGGTAATGACCGTTTGTATGAGAAGGTAATTCGTCGTGAGCTCCGCGTTCGTCCCGGTGAGTTGTTCTCAAAACGTGACCTTATGCGTTCTGCGCGTGAAATTGCTCAGACAGGTCACTTTGACCCGGAAAATATGGATATTCAGCCACAGCCAAATGAGGAAAACGGTACTGTCGATATTCTCTTTAATCTTGCATCCAAAGCCAATGACCAGATTGAATTCTCGATGGGTTGGGGTCAGACCGGTATCATCGGTAAACTTTCGCTCAAATTTACCAACTTCTCGATAAAGAACCTGCTTCATCCGTCAACCTACAAAGGTGTGATACCTCAGGGTGAAGGTCAGACATTCACAATCTCGGCTCAGACCAATGCCCGTTACTATCAGGCTTATCAGGTGTCATTCCTTGACCCGTGGTTTGGTGGAAAACGCCCCAATTCACTTCAGGTTTCGGCTTATTACAGCCGTCAGACCGGTGTGAACAACTCATATTATAACTCGACTTGGTCCAATCCCTACCTGTACAGCGGTTATGGTTATGGCTACGGATATGGTTACGGTTATAACTACAATGACTATTATCAAAACTCAATCGAGAATGCATATGACCCGGGTAAATACCTTCAGATGGCCGGTATAACCGTTGGATTTGGTAAGCGTTTGAGTTGGCCCGACGACTACTTCACATTCACTGCCGAGCTGTCGTACAACTGGTATCACCTCAAAAACTGGGAATATCTGTTTGATATGAGCAACGGATCGTCAAACGCTCTTGTACTCGGTCTTACTCTCGCACGTAACTCGATCGACAACCCGCTTTATACCCGTAGCGGTTCACAGTTCTCGCTCAACCTGTCGATGACACCGCCCGCGTCGCTCTTCTCGCCCGGTCGTAACTGGGAAGCTCTTTCAAAGACGAACACTAACGCTGCTAAGCAGGAGCTTTACCGCTGGATTGAATACTGGAAACTTCGTTTCAAATCAAGAACCTATACTCCGCTTACCGACGTTGACGGAAAATGGACACTCGTGTTCATGACGCGTGCCGATTTCGGTCTTCTTGGAAGCTACAACAAATGGCTGCACTCACCGTTTGAAACATTCTATGTCGGTGGTGACGGTATGAGCGGAAACTACACCTATGCTACCGAGACAATCGCCTTGCGCGGTTATGACAACGGTCAGTTTACCCCGTGGGGTCGCGAGGGTTATGCATATAGCCGTGTAGGTGTCGAGCTTCACTTCCCGTTTATGCTCCAGCCCACGACTACAATCTATGGACTTGCGTTTGCCGAGGCCGGTAATGCCTGGACTTCGGTTAAGGAATTCTCTCCGTTCAATCTCAAGCGAAGCGCCGGTGCCGGTGTCCGCATCTACCTGCCTATGGTTGGTATGATGGGTATTGACTGGGCTTATGGTTTTGACCGCGTTTATGGAACCAAGGGTGGCAGCCACTTCCACTTTATTCTTGGCCAGGAATTCTAAAACGATGATGACATAACGGTCTTTAACTACCGATAATATTAAACTTTTTCAGCTCGAAGATGTCTATATAATATATAGCGTAATAGAAACTAAAAAAATAAGATTGAAACGATGAAAAAGACATTTATATCACTGCTGATGATAGCCGGCTGCGTGGCGGCTGCGTTTGGCCAGAAGTTTGCTTTGGTCGATATGGAGTATATAATGAAGAATCTACCTGCCTATGAGGTCGCTCAGTCTCAGATGGACCAGCTCTCTCAGTCGCGTCAGAAAGAGGTAGAGACAATTCAGAAACAAGCTGAAGCCATATACAAACAGTATCAGTCACAACGACCCTATCTGTCGGCGGCCGACCAGAAAAAATATGAAGAGGCCGTCACAGCCAAAGAGAAAGAGGCCTCGGAGCTCCGATACAAATATTTTGGTCCTGAAGGCGAGATTTATAAGGTGCGCACTTCTCTCATAGAGCCAATTCAGAATCAGGTTTATGAGGCTATAAAAGAAATATCGGAAGCCAACGGTTTTCAGGCAATCTTTGACCGTGCGACATCAGCCAATATCCTCTATGCGACTCAGCGTATCGATAGATCGGACGAA
>JAIDNJ010000101.1 GCA_029063895.1 Muribaculaceae bacterium
GCCATTGATCATGAGCTGGAGGTAAAGCGGATTTTCATTGCCAAATTTTTTGTAGGCCTGTTCAGCGAGAGAATAAACCTTGTCATTGTCATTGAGACGTGCAGCATGATTGATTGCATAGTCATAGACCTGAGATTTGTCATAGCCGATGGCGATAGCTTTTTCAAAAGAGGCGAGAGACAGTTCAAGATTTTCCATCTGCCATGCAGCGAGACCCTGGTTGAACATGATATCGGCCATTGTCGAGTCGGGATATGCTTTGGGAGCATTTGCACCGAGAACAGGGTTTGAGGGAGAATTGATGATAATATCCCATGCATCGTAAGCACCCTGATAGTCTTTGGCATCCCAGAGGAAAACTGCTGCATTGTTAAAATGATCATAGTTTTCTGAGATCAGTTTAACAATTTCTTTTGAGTATTTGGGTTTAACTTTACCTTTTGCATCGGGCAGAGAGTCGAGGGGAAGTGCTTTGAGAAGGTAATTGTAACCGTCGATGAGCGCATGTCCCATTTTAGCACCGTCAACATCTTTACCAATGGTTTTGTTGAGGTATTGTTCTTTATAGTATTCCATTCCTGCTTTACCGGGAATGAACCATGTAGTTACGACCTGAGCGGTTTCGGGATTAGTGAGCGCAGGCTGAATAGTCTGGATTGCTTCCAGATATTTACCTGATTTAGACTGCTGTTCAGCTTCCTTTACCACGCTGGTCTGTGCAGTGGCAGCAAGAGAAGCGGCTACGCATAGCCCAAAAAATGTAATTTTTCTCATGATTTTGTTGTACTTAACTGTTGAAATTATTGAGTTATATGTTATTTGATTTATTCTTCGTTTGACGACTCCTCGGCTTCATCCTGATTATTTTCATCGTCTTCGATTTCAATGTCAATTTCATCGATGTCGAGGTCTTCATCAGTTTCAATCATCGGGAGTTCATCCTGCTGAGCTTCAACGGTTTCGGTCTCGGCTTCTTCGTCAACCGATACACAGCAAACCGATGCGATTTCATCGCCGCGTTTATCGAGATTGATCAGACGCACACCTTGAGTTGCACGCCCCATGACACGAAGATCGGCAACATGAAGTCGGAGTGTGATACCACTCTTATTGATGATTACAAGGTCATTATCGTCGTTAACACTGAGAAGAGCCACAAGGTGACCGGTACGATCTGACACATTCATTGTCTTGACACCCTTGCCACCGCGGTTGGTGACACGATAGTCGTCGAGAAGCGAGCGTTTGCCATATCCCTTTTCTGAAATAACCATGACGTTATTGTCATCATTACTGTTCATCAGCACGAGTCCTATGATTTCGTCCTCTTCGTTGTCAAGTTTCATTGCGTTGACACCGGTCGATACACGTCCCATCTGTCTTACTTTTGACTCGTGGAAACGGATTGCTCGTCCGTTGCGGTTGGCCATGAGTATTTCCGAGTTGCCATCGGTCATTCCGACGCCGATAACCTGGTCACCTTCACGGATGATGATAGCTTTCTTACCTTTGACATTGACACGTGCATACTCGGCAAGCGATGTTTTTTTGATGAGACCGCGGCGTGTTGCAAAGACAAGGTTGTGGGTTGATGTAAATTCTGAATCCTCAAGTTCTTTGCAGCTGATAACGGCGTTGACCGCGTCTCCCTGCTCGATATTGAGAAGATTCTGTATTGCACGACCCTTGGTATTTTTGCCACCCTCGGGGAGCTCATATACTTTAAGCTTGTAAACGAGTCCTTTTTGAGTAAAGAAGAGAAGGTCGTTGTGCATTGATGCGGGGTAGATGTACTCGATGAAGTCTTCTTCACGTATGTTGGAACCGCGGGCTCCGACCCCGCCGCGGTTTTGAGCGCGGAACTCGGCGAGAGGAGTGCGTTTGATATATCCGAAGTGGGAAATGGTTATAATCATGTCATCATCGGCATAGAAGTCCATCGCGTTGAAATCGCCGGCGGTATAGTCGATGTCGGTGCGACGTTCGTCACCATATTTTTCACGAATCTCGACAAGTTCTGATTTGATGAGTTCACGACAAACGAGATCGTTGTTGAGAATCTCTTCAAGACGTCTGATTTGCTCGCAAAGCTCGTCATAAGTCTCCTTGAGTTTCTCCTGCTCAAGTCCTGTGAGCTGTTTAAGTCTCATCTCGACAATCGCAGCAGTCTGGGCGTCGGTGAGTTCAAATCGTTCGGCAAGTTTGGCACGCGCATCTTCGGTCGACTCGGCACCGCGGATTATACTTATTACTTCGTCAATGTTTTGAGAAGCGATAATCAAGCCTTCGAGAATGTGGGCGCGGTCACGGGCCTTGCCAAGCTCAAATTGGGTGCGTCTGATAACGATTTCGTGACGATGTTTCAGGAATGCCTCAAGTAGTTCTTTAAGATTGAGAGTTTGAGGACGTCCGTTGACAAGAGCAACATTGTTGACCGAGAACGATGATTGCATCTGTGACATCTTGTAAAGCTTGTTGAGGACAACGTTGGCGTTGGCGTCAGATTTCAGCTTTATGACGATGCGCATACCCTTGTAGTCACTTTCGTCGTTAAGGTCAGCGATGCCGTCGAGTTTTTTATCCTTGACGAGATTTGCTATATATTTAATGAGTTCAGCTTTATTGACACCGTAAGGAATCTCTTTAACAACGATGAGCTCGTGATCTTTTTCCTGCTCGATCTCGGCTTTAGCACGAATGACAATACGACCACGGCCGGTGTGATAAGCATCACGTACACCCTGATAGCCATAAATCGTACCGCCGGTGGGGAAGTCGGGGGCTGTAATATAGTTCATGAGCTCGTCAATGCTCATGTCTGGATTATCGATTAAAGCGACACAGCCGTTGATACACTCGGTGAGGTTGTGAGTCGGCATATTTGTCGCCATACCTACCGCGATACCCGACGCTCCGTTAACAAGAAGGTTGGGGAATCGGGTCGGGAGTACCACCGGCTCCTGTTTTGAGTTGTCATAGTTGGGCTGGAAGTCTACGGTATCACTGTCGATGTCCGAGAGCATCTCCTCGCCAATCTTTGAAAGACGGGCCTCAGTGTAACGCATTGCCGCAGGGCTGTCACCGTCAATCGAACCGAAATTACCGTGGCCGTCGACGAGCGTATTTCTGAGCGACCAGTCCTGAGCCATTCTGACAAGTGTATAATAAATTGATGAGTCGCCGTGAGGGTGATATTTAGCCATAACCTCACCGACACAGTTGGCCGATTTACGATGAGGCTTGTCCGAGGTGTTTCCGGTTTCATTCATGCCAAAGAGCACACGACGGTGAACAGGTTTGAGTCCGTCACGAACATCGGGCAGAGCACGCGAAACGATAACCGACATCGAGTAGTCGATGTAGGCCGACTTCATTTCATTCTCAATATTGATTTTTAAAATGCGGTCTTCTTCTATCATGTGGGTTTTTAACGAGTTAATAAATCCTATGTTTCAGAGCGGAAATGAGAAGATTTATTTCTACATTCTTTTCTTTGTTAATATCAGGCAAAGTTACAAATATTTTCAGAAATTTCTGTAATTTTGAGGTCTCGGTTTGTTTTTTTATTAAAAAATTAACAGTAACGCGAACTTTTTGGCACAGTTATTGCATATAATCTAATATGACACATGTTTTACAGGTGTCATTTGAACTATAATTAAAGTAAACTGACATTTTATCAAATATATGGATACAAACTACTCTGAAGAACTGAAACTTGTTCTTAACCGTAGCCGTCGCGAAGCAATGAGGCTTTATAACCGTGTGATTACACCCGGTCACCTGCTTCTTGCCATCATGACCGACACTCATGGTAAGGGTGCCGCGTTGCTTGAGAAAATAGCCGATGGCATCGCTCTTTATGAGCTTAGAGTGAAACTTTCGGAAGCTCTCGCTGCCAATCGTCAGCCCGAGGGTGAAATTACAGTCAGCGATCTTGCCAACCGCATTATCAAACTTAGCGTGCTTGAGGCTCGCATGTTAAAAAAGAATGTCGTTGACGTACAACACCTGTTGCTGGCAATATTCCACAATTCTGAAGTTCAGGCGCTTGATTTCATGAAGCCTTTTCATGAAGCCGGCATTACTTATGATACGCTATATAGGGCGTTGGCTGCCAAAGCCGATGAGCCGGAGTCATCTTATGACGACACGGACGACGACCTTGAAGACGAAGATGAAGAAGAACGTAAGCCCGACTCTAACATCCGTCAGCCGCGTCAGCAGTCGGCCAAGGCCGTTCCTGGAAACGACACTCCCCTGCTTGATAAATTTGGCAACGACATGACCAAAGCTGCCGAGGAAGGACGTCTTGACCCTGTTGTTGGACGAGAGGTCGAGATCGAGCGTCTTGCCCAGATTCTGAGTCGCCGTAAAAAGAACAATCCGGTGTTGATCGGTGAACCCGGTGTCGGTAAATCGGCTATTGTCGAGGGACTTGCTTTACGTATAGTTCAGCGCAAAGTGTCGCGCGTCCTTTTTGAAAAACGAGTTGTGTCACTCGACATGGCTTCGATTGTAGCCGGAACAAAATATCGTGGTCAGTTTGAAGAACGTATCAAGGGCATCCTTGACGAGCTATCAAAGAACCACAATATCATCCTGTTTATTGACGAAATCCATACAATTGTCGGTGCCGGTAATGCTGCCGGTTCGATGGATGCAGCCAATCTTCTCAAACCGGCACTTGCACGTGGTGAGGTACAGTGTATCGGTGCAACCACTCTTGACGAATATCGCAAGAATATCGAAAAAGATGGTGCGCTCGAACGCCGTTTCCAAAAGGTGATGGTAGAACCGACATCTGCCGAAGAGACTCTTACAATTCTCAATAATATAAAAGACAAATATGAAAATCATCATAATGTCAATTATACCGCCGAGGCTCTTGAAGCATGTGTAAAACTGACCGACCGTTATCTGAGTGACCGCAACTTCCCCGACAAGGCGATTGACGCGCTTGACGAAGCCGGCTCTCGTGCCCATATCACCAATATATCGGTGCCCGAAGAAATAGAAAAACTTGAAGAAGAGGTACGTGAGGCCGAAGAAGCGAAACAGAAGGCTGTCCGAGACCAGAATTTTGAGAGTGCAGCTTCGTTCCGTGACAAAGAAAACAAGCTTAAGACCAAACTGGCCGACGAGAAAGTCAAATGGGAAGAGCAGCTTACCAAACTGCGAGTTACCGTCGATGAAGACAAGGTTGCCGAGGTTGTCGCTATGATGACCGGTGTACCGGTTCAGCGCATTGCCCAGGCTGAAGGAAGCCGTCTGCGCGAAATGACTCCCGCGCTCCAAAGCCAGATTATAGGACAAGACCCGGCAATCGAGAAAATCGTCAAGGCAATTCAGCGTAACCGTGTTGGTCTCAAGGATCCTAACAAACCGATTGGCACTTTCATGTTCCTCGGCCCGACCGGTGTCGGTAAAACTCATTTGGCCAAGAAGTTGTCTGAATACCTTTTTGACTCAACCGATGCCCTGATACGCATCGACATGAGCGAGTACATGGAAAAATTTACCGTGAGCCGCCTTGTTGGAGCACCTCCGGGATATGTTGGATATGAGGAGGGTGGACAGCTCACTGAAAAAGTGCGTCGTCGTCCCTATTCGGTTGTGCTGCTCGACGAGATCGAAAAAGCTCACCCCGACGTATTCAATCTGTTGCTTCAGGTAATGGATGAAGGTCGTCTCACCGACAGTCTCGGTCGTCGTATCGACTTCAAAAATACACTGATTATCATGACATCAAATATCGGAACCCGCCAGTTGAAAGACTTTGGATCGGGAGTCGGATTTGCCACCCCGTCGGCCGCCGATAAAGATTTCTCGCACGGAGTTTTACAAAAAGCGCTTAACAAAGCTTTTGCTCCCGAGTTTTTGAACCGTATTGATGATATTATCATGTTTGAAAGTCTTGATAAAGACGCTATTTTCAAGATTATCGACATCGAGCTCAGTGGATTCCGCAAGCGTATTTCCGATCTCGGATATGAACTTGAAATCAGCGATGACGCCAAGAATTTTATTGCCGGGAAAGGATATGACAGCCAGTATGGTGCCCGTCCGCTCAAGAGAGCTATCCAGAAATATCTTGAGGACGAGCTTGCCGAGATGATAATAAACTCAAAACTGTTGCCGGGCGATACTATCAAGGTTGATTTTGACAAAAACGAAAATAAAATTATATCGTCAATAATTCATATAAATCAGCCTGAGACCGAACAGGAAAACTAAAATAATACTTGTCAAGGACGGCGTGTTAAAATTGACACGCCGTCTTTTTTGTAATTGATATAGACGGTCCTTTGCTATTTGAAAAAATATTTGTAATTTCGTGGCATCAAAAAACATAAACGATCCTCAAATATGCTCATTATAGGTATCGCCGGCGGAACCGGCTCAGGAAAGACAACCGTTGTACGCAAGATAATCGACAGCCTCCCTGCCGGTGAAGTTGCCGTGATTCCACAGGACTCATACTATAAAGATTTGAGTCACTTGCCTCTGGAAGAGCGTCAGAAAATCAACTTTGATGAACCAGCAGCAATAGAATGGTCTCTTCTTGTTGAGCAGTTAAACAAACTCAAAGAGGGACAAACCATAGAGATGCCGACCTACTCCTATCTGACTTGTACTCGTCAGGAAGAGACCGTCGAAGTCAAACCTACCGATGTTGTTATCGTCGAGGGTATTCTTGTGCTAACCGACCCTATTCTGAGAGGAATGATGGATGTGAAATGTTATGTCGATGCTGACGATGACGAACGACTCATCCGAGTGATTGCACGCGACTGTATCGACCGCGGACGCACTCCCCAGATGGTAATAGACCGATATCAGAATGTCCTGAAACCGATGCACATGCAATATATCAATCCGTGTAAAAGATTTGCCGACCTGATTATTCCACAGGGAGGAACAAACACGGTCGCTATCGGACTTCTGACCGATTACATTGAAGGACGACTGGCCAAAAGTGCCGTTAAAAAATGATTGTTTATGGGTTTGATTTCCCGATATAAAAATGATATGACAGAAAACCTGAATACTGTCCCTATGCTTGAAGTAACTGAAGAATCGGTAAACGAAGCTTCAACCCTAAATGAAGCATTAAATAAAACCAAGGTAAATGCCACTGACGGAGTGGGTATATTACGCACTGAAAACCTCGTAAAGAAATATGGCAAACGTACTGTCGTCAACCATGTCTCGATAAACGTGACTCAGGGCGAAATTGTAGGTCTGCTCGGGCCTAACGGTGCCGGTAAAACCACAACGTTCTACATGACGGTAGGTCTTATAACACCCAATGAGGGACAAATATATCTCAATGACTTGAATATCACGAAATTTCCCGTTTACAAACGTGCTCAAAACGGTATCGGATATCTTGCTCAGGAGGCATCGGTATTCCGTAAAATGAGTGTGGAGGACAATATCAGGTCTGTCCTTCAAATGACCCGTTTGACTGAAGATGAACAGAAAGAAAAACTGGAAAGCCTGATTAAAGAATTCCGTCTTGAGAAAGTACGCAAAAACTTGGGCGACCGACTATCGGGTGGTGAACGCCGACGCACCGAAATTGCACGCTGTCTTGCAATCAGCCCCAAGTTTATCATGCTTGACGAACCGTTTGCCGGTGTCGACCCCATTGCTGTGGAAGATATTCAGGAAGTGGTTTACCGTTTGAAAGAAAAGAATATCGGAATTCTCATTACCGACCATAATGCTCACGAAACCTTGAATATCACCGATCGTGCCTATCTGCTTTTTGAAGGTAAAATTCTGTTTCAGGGCACATCAGAGGAACTGGCCGAGAATCCTGTCGTCAGGGAAAAATATCTCGGACGAGACTTCATTTTCCATCGCAAACAGTTCGGATGATCCCATCAAATTGCTTTCGTCGATGTATTGACGGGTGAAGCATATAATGCATCGTCAATTAGCATCGTCAACAAATGAGAGGAGGTCGGCGACAATAAATGTGCTGCCGCCTACAAAGATTATATCGGTGGGATCCGCATTTTTTAGAGCGGCTTGATAGGCTTCTTTTACCGAGCCGTAACACTCCCCTTTCAATCCAAACCGGCTTGCAGTTTCTTTAACTACCGACTGGTCGAGAGCTCGAGGAATCAAGGCCCGTGTGAAATAATAATGAGCCTCGGCAGGCATCATCTTCATGATTGATGTAACATCTTTGTCGTTGACAAAACCTATCACCATGTGGAGTTTATCGCCATACTTTGCAAGACGCTTCGACAGGTATTCCCATCCACCGGTATTGTGTCCGGTATCACAGATTACATCGGGATTGCTGCCGAGTTTCATCCATCGACCCATCAGACCGGTAAAATTGACAACATTAAAAAATCCGTCCTTAACCGCCTTATTTGAAATGGTGACACCGAGGGTGCGCAGACAGTTGATTGCCGTCAGTACTGTCGAAGCATTTTTTGGCTGACAGTCACCCGATAAAACTGACACGATGTCACCCACCGGAGTTTGGTGATATACTATATTCCCATCATTATCAAGGTGATAATCATGAAGTAAGGGGGCAAAAAATATAGGGGATTCATTTTTAGCCGCTGCATCGAGGAAAACCGGGCGTGTCACATCGTCGGTCTCCCCTATCACAACCGGAACTCCCGGTTTGATAATACCGGCCTTTTCGGCCGCGATTCCTGCAATCGAATCGCCGAGTTGGGCAACATGATCTTTTGATATATTGGTGATTACCGACAATAACGGCGTTATGATATTAGTGCTGTCGAGACGCCCGCCAAGGCCAACCTCGATAACGGCATAATCCACTTTTTCAGATGCAAAAAAGTCAAAGGCCATTATTGTGGTCAGTTCAAAAAAGGAGACATATGGCAGACCGTCTATCGCCTTGTAACGATTGATAAAATCAACAACGGCTTCTTCCGATATCTTTTGTCCGTTGACTCTGATACGTTCACGGAAGTCGACAAGATGAGGCGATGTGTACAATCCAACCTTGAAGCCCTGGCATTGAAGAATCGAAGCGATGGTGTGGGCTGTTGACCCTTTCCCATTAGTGCCGCCAACGTGAATTATTTTAAACTGATGGTGAGGATGTCCAAATGCTTTATCAAGAATTTTGGTCGAATCAAGCCCCGGTTTGTAGGCTGCCGCCCCGATTTGCTGAAACTGAGGTGTGGCATTATACAAAAATTCAACTGCTTCAGTATAGGTCATTTATCAAAAGATGATTAAGCCCGTAACGCCGGCAAGTACAATTACGGCGATAGGGTGAATTTTAGTAAAGAATACAATACAGAATGAAATCGCACATATTATCACCGACTTGATGATGTCGGTCGATTCGGTTCCGAAGTTTGCACCATTCATCAATAAAAGTGCTGCCGAGGCGATGAGACCGACAACAACCGGACGAAGACCGGCAAAAACACCTTTTATCAAGGCACTGTCTTTGTGACGGGTGATAAAATGGCTGGTATAGGTAACCAACAGAAATGAGGGTAAAACAACCACACATGTGCATATAAGTGACCCGAGTAGTCCCCAGAGTACACCATTAAATCCGGCAAGTCCAGGGGCCACATAACCGATATATGTGGCCGAGTTGATTCCGATTGGTCCGGGGGTCATTTGAGAGATGGCGACAATGTCGGTGAACATCTGTTCGGTGATCCATCCGGGTCCTACAATTTCGCGTTCGATAAGGGCAAGCATGGCATAACCGCCTCCAAAGCCAAAGAGTCCTATTTTAAGATAACTCCAAATGAGTTTAAGGTAAATCATATCTTATCCTCCTTTCTTTTCAAACCGCGGCGGGTATACCATATGTAGCCTCCGATTCCACCCAGCACAATATAAAGTATCGGGTTGGAAACCACCGGTATACGTGACCATATTAAAAGTGCTACTGCAATAGGGATGATTATTGTTTTCCAACCAATCTTAGCCGCTTTGGCCGATGTGATGACAGGGGCGATGATAAGCGCGACTACCGCCGGACGAATACCCATGAAAATAGCGCTCAGTGTGGCGTTATTCTTTATGATGTCGGGGGTAAGGAAAATGGCAATCGCAAGTATTATCAGAAAGGATGGCAAAATTGGTCCTAATGCAGCCCCAAGGCTACCATTCATTCCTGACAGACGGTCACCGACGGCAACCGATATATTGACAGCGAGAATGCCGGGGAGTGACTGGGCGACGG
>JAIDNJ010000102.1 GCA_029063895.1 Muribaculaceae bacterium
GTGTAGATCTCACCATCATAGCCAAAAGCATAGGTGCCGTTCTTGGCCTGAGAAAGGAAGCGGACGGGGTGAGTCTTGAAATCGGTCACCTGTTTGATATCTGACGGATTTGAAGCCGGAGCGGTGTAGATGTTCATTGTCTTGCCGTCACGTTCGCTGAGGAACGCGATAGTCTTTCCGTCGGGCGAAACAACGGGGTTGCGGTCCTCGCCGGCGTGGCTTATGATTTTGTCATATTTCTTGGTTTTGCTGTCATAACGCCAGATATCGTGGGTGGCCGACGACGTATGGTGTTTGCGCCAGACATCTTCCATACCTTTGTAGTCTTCATAAACCATCCATGAGCCGTCGGGGCTGAAAGAGGGGAGAAGAACAACAGCCGCATTGTCGAGGGTGCTTTTGCCACCGTCAACGGGCACGGCATAAAGCTCGGACATACGTGCGGTGGGGAACTGAATCGAAGACGCGGGGTCCTGAATGTGGCCGGTATAAAGCACATTTTTACCATCGGGAGAAAAAGCCTGGGGAATTTCAGATCCGGAGTTGTAGGTCAAACGTGTGGCAGTACCGCCGTTGGCCGGCATGATGAATACGTCGTGACTTCCATGACGGTCACTGGCAAAGGCTATTGATTTGCCGTCGGGCGACCATACCGGTTCCTGCTCGTAAGAGGGGAGGGTGGTGAGTCGGGTTGCAGTTCCGCCGGTGGTGGGCACGGTATAGATATCACCTTTGTAGGTGAAAGCTATTTTAGACCCGTCAGGCGAAATGCGAATGTCGCGCATCCAGAGTGGAGTGGTTGCGCCGGCTGCAAGAGTGGATAGAGCCACCATGCAACATAACATCGGTTTTTTCATACAAGAGTTTTTATGGTGATTGGTTCAAAAATTAATATTTGAAATAATATAATTCGACTTCAAAGTTACGCATAAAATTTCATTTCTAAGGTATTTTCCGCTTTATTTTTAATGTGTATGGATTTATACATGCACAAATAATGCCGGATGCTTAATGTTTTCCCAAATTTAATGATGATAAATATATTTTTTGTAACTTTGTCACGATAAAAATAGCAAACAACGTCTCAACCTACAGTTTATGGCATCAAAGCTCTCGTTAAAACGAAGTCGCCCCCTGTTTAACCGACTGGTCAAATGGGGAAAGAAACAATATGTCTATTGTACGGTAGGCGTGTGGAGCGATTCCCACAATGGCTGGAAACAGCGGATTATAAAGACCCTCAATTTGTCGGTCCAGTCTTTTCTTGACAAGGATTTGCAGTCGACGGCGTGTGCGATGGCATTCAGGACATTGCTTGCCATCGTGCCGGCACTTGCACTGTTGTTTGCGATTGGTCGCGGTTTTGGATTCTCAGGGTTGCTAAAGTCAACGTTACTTGAATCTTTCCCGGCCCAGCATGAGGCGCTCGAGAGGGGATTTTCATTTGTGGATTCATATCTTGAGCAGACCTCTGAGGGTATCTTTGTTGGTATAGGTATCTTGTTTCTGTTATGGACACTTATATCGCTCGTGAGTTCGGCCGAGACCGCATTCAACAAGATTTGGAGTGTGCAGCAGGGTCGCACGCTCTGGCGCCAGATAACCGACTATACGGCCATTTTCCTGATACTCCCCATTTTAATGATATGCGCAACCGGTATCAACGTGCTGATGTCGTCGGCGCTTCAGACAGTCATACCGTTTGAATTCATGTCGCCGGTCGTGTCGGCTCTCATCGACTCGGCGGGTTTGGTGCTGACCTGGTTGTTTTTTACCGGCGTTTACATGCTGTTGCCCAATGTACGTGTTAATTTCACCAATGCGTTACTGGCGGGGTTCTTGTCGGGCTTGGCTTTTACAATCTTGCAGTGGCTTTTTGTGTCGGGGCAGATTTATGTTTCAAAATATAACGCCATCTACGGTAGTTTTGCTTTTTTGCCGTTGCTGATGCTGTGGATGCAACTGGTGTGGGTTATAACTCTCGCCGGCGCGGTGCTATGTTTCTCGTCCCAGAATATAGTGCTCTATTCTTTCTCAACTCAGATTTCAAATATATCGTTTGATTACCGACGAAAAATATTGCTGGCGGTTATGGCTGTTATTGCCGGTCGCTTCAAGAGACAGCAAACACCGCCCGACACCAACGAGTTTGCCCGTCGTTACCGATTCCCTATCAAACTCGTCACTCAGGTCCTTGACGAGCTGAAAAGTGCGGGACTGATATTGAAAGTCGATATCGATGAGAAAAAACACCGGTGGGGTTACGTGCCGGCTATCGACCTCGAAAAATTGACTGTAGGCCGTGTCCTCCGCAACCTGAGGTTATCGGGTTACAAGAATTTTATTCCCGAGTTCCGTCGTAATTTCAGTAAAATTTCAGACATCATCGACAAGTTCAGCAAGGACTTGTATAATGACGGTAAAGATATTAAAATAGTAGATCTTGATTATCCTGAAGGTAATCAAAAAAATAAATTTCCCAAATCAATTAAAATTCACCCAAACATGAAAAAAACTATCGCTACCACAGCCGCTCCCGGCGCTATCGGTCCTTACAGCCAGGCTATCGATGCCGGCGCATTTGTTTATTGCTCGGGTCAGATTCCCGTGAATCCCGCTACCGGCGAGATTCCCGAAGGCATCACCGCCCAGACCGCCCAGTCGCTTGCCAACGTTAAGGCTATTCTTACTGAGGCCGGCCTTACAATGGACAATGTTGTGAAAACTACAGTTTTCCTCGCCGATATGAACGATTTCGCCGCTATGAACGCCGTTTATGCTGAAAACTTCAGCGAACCGTTCCCCGCTCGCTCGGCTGTCGCCGTTCGCGAACTCCCCAAAAAAGTTCTCGTTGAAATCGAGGTAATCGCAGTTCGCTAACCGTTGAAAAAAGACAATGTGCCGCTGCGCGGGTGCTGAACCTGCATGGCGGCACATTTGTTTTATTTATACTATGGATAATCAGAACATTCAACCTATCGAACAGCATCCCTGGGAACCGTTTATACCCGAGGGCGCCCGCATACTCATCATGGGGACCTTTCCGCCCGGTGCCCACAGGTGGAGTATGGATTTTTACTATCCCAACCCGACAAATGATTTCTGGAAAATAATGGGGCTCATTTTTCTCGGCAATCCCGATGCGTTGCGCGATTCGTCGGGCAGGAAGTATGATGTCGATGCGGTAAAGACACTTATGACTGAAAAACACATCGCCCTTAACGACACAGCTCGCCGGGTGCGTCGTCTCAAAGGAAATGCTTCGGACAAATTCCTTGAAATAATAGAACCTGTCCCGCTGTTTGAGCTCCTTGCCGTGATGCCCGACTGTCATGCTGTGGCAACCACGGGCGAGAAGGCCGCCGGAGTTATTGCCGAGCTGACATCTACACCGTTACCTCGAATGGGCGAGATGATAACCGATGAAAACGGGCTCATGATTTTCAGGATGCCGTCGACATCGCGGGCCTATCCGTTAGCATTGCAAAAAAAGGCTGATTACTATGCCGATATGTTCCGGAAGGTCGGTATTCTTTAACTGTTGCAGGTTTGAGCTGTTTTTTGTATCTTTGTGGTCTTAAAACCACAGGATACACGATGAATTATAACAATATACAGCTGATTAAACGTGAATTTTTTGCCATGCGAAACGGCATAATTGCCGATACCCTTCGCAAGGCCGGTGCTCCATACCCAATCATTTTTGGACTTACTCTCCCTCAGCTATCTGACATTGCAGCCGCTGTGGGTGAGAACCGCGATATTGCCGACACTCTCCACCGGAATACGACTACACGCGAGAGCTTGCTGCTCGCTCCGATGATTTATCCGCGAGAGATGATGGACTATGAAACTGCTTATCAATGGCTTGCCGGAGCACAAACAACCGAGGTCGCCGATATTATATGCCACAGGCTTGTCAGGCATCTTGATTTTGCACCGTCGCTTGCTTCCGACCTCATCAAATCACCGGCTGTGATGAGCCGGTATGCGGCTTTGAGACTTTATCTCAATTTGATTTCCCGACAAACCGATGCAGCTTTTGAAGCGGCACGAAACGAACTTGCAGTCAACGAGCCTCTAACGGCGCCATTAGCTCGCCAGATTATCGACGAAGTCGAGTTTATAAGGCAGTGACATAATAATATCCTCTCTCATAAAAAACTTTGATTAGTGAACCGACTTTTTCTAATAATTTTTTTAATTCTTTCTACTCTGACGTCAGGGGCCAAAACAAAATTACAGGTAACCGATTCGGTAACGGGGAAGCGTATTCCGTTTGTAACTGTCTTTGTCGAGGGTACCGGTTATGGTGTGCAGTGTGACGATAACGGTAGTGCCGACTTATATGTATCGGTGCCGACCGATTCCATGACTTTAAGGTTTTCGGTGATGGGATATGATGTGAAGCGTGTTGTGGTGCCGTCAAAGGTAACCGAGGTAAAGGTCAAACTTCATCCCGAGGGAATAAACCTAAGCGAGGTGACCGTGAGACTCAAACGTCAGAAATATTCCAAAAAAGATAATCCGGCGGTCGATTTTGCACGACGGATACGAGCCGGCAATGACATGACCAATCCGCGTGTCCGCCACGACAATTATAATTATAACAGATATGAGCGTATCACGCTGGGACTCAACAAATTTAATATCGATGATTTTAACAAGGGCCTTTTTGCCGGTAAATTCGGCTTTTTGCGCGAACATGTCGATACAAGCGCCGTGTCGGGATTGCCGGTTCTGATACTTTCGGTAAAAGAAAAAGCCTCGGAAATCAATTTCAGACGTGACCCCAAGAGTGAAAAGGAAACGGTCACGGCCATTAATCGTGTAGGTCTTGACGATATAACCGATCAGGAGAGTCTTCAGGTTTTTCTGGAAGATATTTTCCGCGAGATTGATTTGTATGACAATGACATAAATATATTGCAGAACCGTTTTGTTAGCCCGCTGTCGCGTATAGCTCCCGACTTTTATAAGTTTTTCCTGACTGATACTGTCGAGATTGACGGCGAGCGGTGTGTCGAGCTTTCATTCACTCCTCACAACACTGCTGTATTTGGATTTACGGGACAGGTTTATGTCCCGCAGGGCGACACTACCATGTTTGTCCGTCGTGTCGATATGCACCTGCCGCCACGTATCAATCTCAATTTTATAGATCGTCTCTACATACGTCAGGACTATGACCGGGCTTCTGATGGAACACGTTTGAAAACCCGTGACGATTTCACGGCCGAGATGACAATGATACCGGGGTTGCAAAGTTTGTATGCGCGAAGGTCAACACGGTATGACGGTCACAATTTTGATGAGCCGGCCAATAAACTTGTCTTTGAAGATGCCCGGCGCATCATAATCCCCGACAGTGCCTACCACAGGCCCGATTCGTTCTGGATTGCCAACCGAGGTTTTGAACCGGCTACACGTAACGAACGCCGCATATCGACGCTTGTGCAGGGAATGAGGTCGGTACCTGTATATTACTGGGGCGAGAAAATACTCAAGATTCTTGTTTCGGGCTATGTCGCCACTACACGTGACCCAAAGAAAAGTAAAATCGACATAGGCCCCGTTAACACTATAATCAGTCACAACGAGGTCGAGGGCTATCGACTTAGAGCCGGCGGAATGACGACGGCCAATTTGTCACCCCATTGGTTTGGCCGCGGTTTTATAGCCTATGGCACCCGTGACCATAAGGTAAAATACAGTGGAGAAGCCGAGTATTCGTTTAACTCCAAAAAATATCATTCACGCGAATTTCCGATTCACTCGCTAAGGTTCACCCACCTGTATGACATCAATCAGATAGGTCAGCACTATCTGTTTACCAACCCCGATAACTTTGTTCTCTCGATCAAGCGAATGAAAGATGACCTTGTTACATATCATCGTGAAACCAAATTGCTTTATACACTCGAAACTCATTCCAATTTTACACTGACCGCAGAACTTAAACATGCCCGGCAGGAAGCCACGCCGTGGGTGCCGTTTGTCAACGGAGAGGGGAGGGCTTTTGGTCACTATCAGGAAACATCATTGACCGTCGGGCTCAGATTTGCACCGGGTGAGAAGTTCTATCAAACCAAGTCATATCGTATTCCGGTAAACCTGGATGCACCGGTAATTCAGCTGACCCATACATTTGCACCGGCATCATTTGCCGGCAATACGTTTGCTGTCAATACAACCGAACTGTCGATGCAGAAGCGCGTGTGGTTTTCGGCTTTCGGCTTTTTGGATGCCATTGTAAAGGGCGGTCATGTGTGGAGCCGTTCGCCATTTCCCGACCTGCTTATACCCAATGCCAATTTGTCATACACCATCCAGCCCGAGAGCTTTGCGTTGATGAATCCGATGGAATTTATTAATGACAGCTATGTGTCGTGGGATTTGACCTACTGGGCCAACGGCGCGATACTGAATTACATACCGTTTCTTAAGAAGCTGAAACTGCGCGAGGCCTTTTCATTTCGCGGTATAGCCGGGAAACTCAGCGACCGGAACAATCCCGAGTATAATCCCGATCTTTACCGTTTCCCCGTCGGCAGCCATACTGTCGACATGAACTGGCGCCCATATATGGAAGTAGGCGTTGGTCTCGACAATATTTTCAAGTGTCTGAGACTCGACTACGTTTGGCGAGTGTCCTATCTCGATCAGCCCGACATTGACCGTCGAGGCCTGAGAGTGGCGTTTCATATGACATTCTGATGGTTAAACTATGTTAAAGTGTGGTTGAACTTATGACTTATGACTTTGTCATTGACGACAAAAGCCGTAACTTTGCAGCCGATTTCGTAACCTCTGGCGGGACAAGTGGTGCCCGTGAAAATGTTGCGAGCATTGTTAACATTTTAAATTGCAATTAAAAATGGATTTAATTAAAGTTGCCGAAGAGGCTTTTGCAACCGGCAAACAGCACCCCGACTTCAACCCCGGCGATACAATCACCGTGGCTTATCGCATCAAAGAAGGTAACAAGGAACGTATCCAGCAGTACCGTGGTGTGGTTATTAAAATCGCAGGCGAAGGAAACAAAAAACGTTTCACTGTCCGCAAAATGAGCGACAACGTGGGTGTTGAGCGTATCTTCCCCATCGAGTCTCCGTTTATCGACTCGATTGTAGTAAACAAATATGGTAAGGTACGTCGTGCAAAACTTTACTACCTCCGTGGTCTTACCGGCAAAAAAGCCCGTATCAAAGAACGTCGCACTTTTGCGAAGTAAATTTTGCACAAAGTCACACATGACTCTTTCGGCTCGCTCAGGCGAGCCTTTTTTGTTTTCAGGGGGTGAATAATATTTTTGAAAATTCACAATAAATTATTACGATTTTTTTTGGTTTCAAAAGTATTTATGTGTAATTTTGTCCCCAAAACTAATCATAATTAATTTCTTAAAACGTAACCTTAATATCATGGACCAAATGAAAAAAACATGCCTCCATCAGCGTCACGTTGATCTTGGAGCCCAGATGAGTCCCTTTGGTGGTTTTGATATGCCCATCCAGTATCGTGGCATTGTCGAAGAACATAATGCTGTCCGCAACGCTTGCGGCGTGTTTGATGTGTCTCATATGGGAGAAGTCGACATCAAGGGTCCCGATGCCGAAAAATTTGTAAACTATATATTTACCAACGACGTTACCGGCGCTCCTGTCGGTCAGTGTTTCTATGGCATGATGCTTCACCCCACCGGTGGAGTCGTTGACGACCTGCTCGTTTACAAACGTGCCGATGACAACTTCTTTCTCGTTATCAACGCTGCCAACATCGATAAAGATGTTGACTGGATACGTTCTCAGCGCGAAGGATTTGATGTCGAGATAGACCACCTCTCCGATTCACTCGGCGAGCTTGCTATTCAAGGCCCCAATGCCGAGAAAGTAGTTACCGAGGTTCTCGGTATCGAGTGTGCCGACCTTGCGTTCTATACTTTCAAGGAAATTACTTACAAAGGCAAACACGTCATCATCAGCCGCACCGGCTATACCGGTGAAGATGGTTTTGAAATCTACTGTGACCACGACCTTACCGTTGAAATCTGGGATATGCTCCTCGCTTCGGGTCAGGTTGAACCTTGTGGTCTCGGTTGCCGCGACACCCTCCGTTTTGAAGTTGGATTGCCCCTCTATGGTGACGAGCTCAGCGACGAAATCACACCTGTTGAGGCCGGTCTCTCGATGTTTGTAAAACTCGATAAAGAAAACTTCATCGGTAAAGAAGCAATCGCTAAACAAAAAGCTGAAGGTGCCCGCCGCAAGGTAGTCGGTCTCGAACTTCAGGACCGTGCAATTCCCCGTCACGGATATGAGGTTCTCAACGAGAATGACGAGGTTATCGGTGAAGTAACAACCGGTTATCACGCTATTTCGGTTGACAAGTCAATCGCCATGGCTTTAATCGATGCCGCTTATGCCAAACTTGACACTCCGGTCAAAATCCGCATCCGCCGCAAGACCTTCCCCGCTGTTGTAGTCAAGAAAAAATTCTATAAGAAAAGCTATAAACAGTAAACGATAATCATTCTCCTCTCTCCTGCATTATGCATTAAGAATTGAAAATTAACCATTTAAAATATAAAGTAAAATGAAAATTTATTACGCTCCTTCTCACGAATATATCAAAGTTGACGGAAACATCGGTTACATCGGTATCTCTGACTATGCTCAGAAAGCTCTTGGCAACGTGGTTTATGTTGATATGCCCGAAGAAGGTGACGAAATTGCTGCCGGTGAGGATTTCGGTGCTATCGAAAGTGTAAAGGCCGCTTCTGACCTTATCGCTCCCGTTTCCGGTACAGTTGTTGAGGTTAACGAAGCTCTCGCTGATAACCCCCGTCTTGTTAACGAAGACGCTATGAACAACTGGATTATCAAGGTTGAAATCTCTGATCCCGCAGAACTCGACGAACTCCTCGACGAAGAAGCTTACGCTAAACTTTGCGAGGCTGAGCATTGATTTAATCAAACTTCAGGCTTTTAAATTATCTGATTTTAAAAATTTGGCGCAGGCGCAAGTAAAAAGGCGCCTGTTCCCGTTAAAATACATTTTATGTCTCATCGCTACTTCCCGCATACCGAAGCCGATATTGACGTGATGCTTAAAAAATGTGGTGTCACCTCAATTGACGAGCTCTATGCCGACGTTCCCGAGCAGCTCCTTTTCTGTCGCGATTACAATCTTCCCGACGAAATGAGCGAAAAAGAGGTCCGTGACTTCTTTAACCGCCTCGGCAAAAAAAATAACGAACTCATCTGCTTTGCCGGCAACGGATTTTATGACCACTATGCTCCCGCAGCTATCGGATCGCTCATAGCTCGTTCTGAATTCCTGACGGCCTATACTCCCTACCAGCCCGAAATTTCGCAGGGTACTCTTCAGTATATTTTCGAGTTCCAGTCAATGATGTGCCGCCTCACAGGTATGGAGGTTTCCAACGCATCAATGTATGACGGCACAACCGCTACCGCCGAAGCCATGATGATGGCCGTGGCTCATGCCCGCAAGCGCAACCGTGTGCTCGTGTCTTCAACCGTCAATCAGGCTGTTATTGACGTGGTAAATACCTATGCAAAATATCATGGCGTAGATGTTACTCTAATCGAGGAGACCGATGGCGTTACTTCGCGCGACAACATGAAAGAACTGCTTGCCAAGGGTGATGTTGCCGGCGTTATCGTCGCTACACGCAACCGCTACGGTATCATCGAGGACTTTACCGGTTTTGCCGATGACTGCAAGGCTGCAAAGGCTCTTCTCATCATGAACTGTGTCGCTCTCGACCTCGCTTCAATCAAGACTCCCGGCGAATGGGGTGCCGATGTCGCTGTCGGTGATGCTCAGTCGCTCGGTGTGCCCTTGAGCTTCGGTGGTCCTTATCTCGGATTCTTCTGCGCCAAAAAATCGCTTATGCGTAAGATTCCCGGACGTATTGTAGGTGCTACAAAAGATAAAGACGGTCGCCGTGTGTTTGTGCTCACTCTCCAGGCTCGTGAACAGCACATCCGTCGTGAAAAAGCTACCAGTAACATATGCTCAAACCAGGGTCTCATGTCGCTCTATGTGACTATCTACATGTCGCTCATGGGTGCCGACGGTATGGCCGAGGTTAACCGTCAGGGTTGTGATGGCGCGCACTATCTCGCTTCAAAACTTGTCGAGACCGGAAAATGCAAGCTCACATATCCCGAAAAACCGTTCCTTAACGAGTTCTGTCTTACAACATCGGTTCCTGCCGCTCAGATTATTGACCGAGCTCTCGAGCAAGGTATTCTCGCCGGTGTCCAGCTTGCCGAAGACCGCCTTCTCGTTGCCGTTACCGAGATGCAGACTGTCGAAGAGATGGATCGTCTCGTTGAGTTAGTTAAATCTTTGTAGTCCAATCTCTAAATTCTTAACAATGAATCGCGATTTTTACAGCAAGCTCGTTTTTGAGCTATCTCAACCCGGAAGAAAGGGCTACAAGATTCCCGACAACCATCTTCCCGTGGTTACACTCCCTGAAAATCTTTGCCGTACATCAAAGCTCGAGCTTCCCGAGGCCGACGAGCCCTCGGTTGTACGTCACTATAACAATATGTCGACCAATAACTTTGGTGTCGACACCGGCTTCTATCCTCTGGGTTCATGTACAATGAAGTACAATCCCAAAATCAATGAGGAAGTGGCATCTCACCCCGCGTTTGTATCTCTTCACCCCGCTACTCCCGATAAGGCTGTTCAAGGTGCGCTTGAACTCTATTACACTCTCCAGTGTGCCCTCGCCGAAATCGGTGGTATGGCCGAGTTCACACTCAATCCCTATGCAGGTGCTCACGGTGAGTTGACCGGATTGCTCGTTATCCGTGCCTACCACAACAGCCGCGGTGACTTCAAACGCACCAAAGTTATCGTTCCCGACTCGGCTCACGGTACCAACCCCGCTTCGGCTGCGGTTGCCGGCCTTGACATCATCGAGGTAAAAAGCCGTCCCGACGGCACTGTTGACGTTGAAGACCTCAAACCGCTTCTCGACGACACTGTAGCCGCCGTGATGATGACCAACCCCAACACTCTCGGTATCTTTGAAAAGAATATCCCCGAGATTTCATCACTCGTTCATGCTGCCGGTGCGCTTCTCTACTATGACGGAGCCAACCTCAACCCCATGCTCGGCATGGCACGTCCCGGCGATATGGGCTTTGACGTGATGCACATCAACCTCCATAAAACATTCTCGACTCCTCACGGTGGCGGTGGTCCCGGTGCAGGTCCTGTCGGTGTCCGCGCCGGTCTCGAGCAGTTCCTTCCCAACCCCCGTGTTGTCAAGAACGAAGATGGCTCTTTCTCGCTCATTACCGATGACAAGGCACTCGGCTCTATCAGCGCCCATCTCGGCAACTTTGCTGTGGAAGCACGCGCTCTCGCCTATATTCTTTCACTTGGACGTCAGGGTCTTAAAGAAGCAGGCAAGCTCGCTACCCTCAATGCCAACTATGTCAAGGAATCGCTCAAAGATGTATATTGCCTTCCCATCGAGGGCGTTTGCAAGCACGAATTTGTGTTTGACGGTCTTGCCGATAAGTCGACCGGCGTGACAACTCTCAACGTGGCAAAACGTCTTCTCGACCACGGCTACCACGCTCCTACAATCTACTTCCCGCTCCTGTTCCACGAATCACTCATGATCGAGCCCACCGAAACCGAGTCGCTCCAGACTCTCGACGAGTTCATCGCCGTGATGCGCGACATTGCCCGTGAAGCAAGCGAGACCCCCGATGTAGTGAAGAATGCGCCTCTCAATACACCCATCTCTCATCCCGATGACACCGAGGCTGCACTCCACCCCATTGTTACTTATACCGAACTGACTGAACAATGATGAATCAGGCCGACCTCATAATTATCGGTGCAGGTCCCGGTGGCTATGAAACAGCCGCCGAGGCTGCTGCCGAAGGACTCAACGTCGTTATCATCGAGCGCGCCGAGCTTGGTGGAACATGTCTTAATCGTGGCTGTATCCCCACCAAAGCTCTTTGCCGTTCGGCTCAGGTTGCCCTTGATGTAAAGGAAGCCTCCGCTTATGGCGTTGATGTCAACGGTTTCACACTCAACTATCCTGCAGCCGCCGCTCGCAAAGACGAGGTTGTAGCTCAACTGCGTCAGGGTGTCGAAATGGCACTCTCGCGTTGTACCGTTGTCTGTGGTGAAGCCCGTTTTGTTGAGCCTCGCATCGTTGCCGTTGGGGAGGAAAGCTATACCGCTCCAAAAATCATCATTGCAACCGGTTCGTCACCGGCCCGTCTCCCTATCCCCGGAGCCGATCTTGCCGTTGACAGCGACCGTCTGCTCTCGATGACATCATTTCCCGAGCGCGTCACGATCATTGGCGGTGGTGTAATCGGTATGGAATTTGCGTCGATTCTCAGCGCGTTTGGCGTTGCTGTCACCGTTGTGGAATATTGCAAGGAAATATTGCCGCCGTTTGATAAAGACATCTCAAAACGCCTTAAAATGGCGCTCTCAAAGCGTGGCATCAACATTATTACCTCGGCTGCCGTTACTGAAATCAAACCCGACCTTACCGTCGTTTATGAAGCCAAAGGCAAGCAGGCCGAGGTAGCTTCTGACCTCGTGGTCATGGCTGTTGGCCGTCGTCCGGTTCTTCCCGCCGGAATCGACTGCACCGGTATCACTGTCGGTCGTCGCGGTATCGAGGTTGACGACAACATGATGACTTCGGTTGAAGGAATCTATGCAATCGGAGATGTCAACGGACGCTGTATGCTCGCCCACGCAGCATCGGCTCAGGGCCGTCGTGTTCTTGGCAAGCCGGTTGATCTTGATGTTGTTCCCTCGGCTGTGTTCACTACTCCCGAGTGTGCGATGGTTGGATTGACCGAAGAACAATGCAAGGAGCGTCAGCTCCCGTTCAAGTCGGCCAAAGCTCTTTTCCGTGCCAACGGAAAGGCACTCGCGATGAACGAGAGCGAAGGACTTGTCAAGATGATAGTCAACACCGAGACACGGATGATTCTCGGTTGTCACATATGCGGTCCTCATGCTGCCGACCTTATTCAGGAGGTAGCGTTGGCAATGGCTCGTGCTCTGCCTGTCGATGCAATCGCCGATACTATCCACGGTCATCCCACCCTCGGTGAGGCAGTCCAGCAAGCAGCCCGCATGCTCTGATTTAGCAGCTTAATATCTCAAATATCATACCACCCGTGTCAACTATGATTCGGGTGGTTTATTATATATTCAATTTATCAAATTTGATGTGGTTTCGTAAGAAAAAAGTTGTATCTTTGCCAAAGAACCAATCAATATCTTAAAACCATACCACATTATGCTCAAATCCCTGACAACGGTACTCAAGCCACTGGATGCATGCTCTTCCAAATTGCTGTCACTCTTTACCATAGGTTTATTTTCGCTTAATTCTCAAGCGGCAGCGCCGTCTCATCAGGAGGATAAGCTCGACAATTGTTTTGCTATTCTTGCCGGGAAAGGCATAACGGCCGATGGAAGCGTGTTGCTTGCTCACAATGAGGATGACTCGGGAGAGCAGATGGTAAATATCTATATCACACAACCCGAGCCGGGCATTGCATCGTATTTCTGGTGTGAGTTGCCCAAGCAAACTAATAGTGATACATTCTTTAATAAATATGGTGTAGCCGTCACAAGCGATTATTGTCCGTCGATTGAAGATAGAAAAGATTATACCGATGGAGGCACGGTTTATCTTGTCCGTAAGACAGTTGCCGAACGTGCTCGCACGGCTCGTGAAGGCGTAAAAATTGTCGGGGAGGTAGTGGAGCGTCTCGGCTATAACGATACCGGTCGAACATATCTTATCGCTGATGCCGATGAGGCATGGATGGTCAGTTTAATGAGAGGCCGTCACTGGGTTGCCCAGCGCATACCCGATGACCGTGTGGTGGCTATTCCCAATAATTATGTTATTGACAAGGTTAATCTTGCCGATACCGCTAATTTTATGGCTTGTGACAGTCTCATCGAGTATGCTGTTGAGCGTGGGTGGTATGACCCCTCCAAGGATGGAGAATTCTCTTTTAAACGAGTCTATGGCCGCGAAGACCGCTATCGTGCTGACCATAACGTGTTGCGCCATCGTTCGGCTCTACATACATTGACGGGGCATGAATTTTCGACCGATCCCGATACTTATCCGTTCAGTTTCAAACCGCGTCACAAAGTAACGGTAGAGGATATGATTGAGGCTTTATCGAGCCACAAGAGTGAGACTGACACCTGTCATGTAGGGCTTATATGTTCTGACTGCACTGTTTACTCAACCATATTCCAACTTCGCAAGCCGACCCGCGAGATGCCTGCCGAGGTTTCAAATGTCATGTGGCTTTGCATTGGTCATCCATGTGTCGAACCCTATATGCCATGGTATCTCGGCATGACCGAGACACCCGCAAACTTCGGTCGTTATGAGTCTTACAAAACTGCTCAGGAGCAACATTTCAAGGATACCAAAGATTTCCGTAAAAACTATCCTGACGGACATTATTGGAGTGTTATCGACCGCTTTGACAATCTAAATACAAACTGGTCAAATCTCTCGCCGACAGTCAAGGAATCAAAAAACAGATTGCAGAAACAAATTTTTGAAAATCAGAAAGATTTTGAAAATTCGCTCGTCGGAACCAACGGTCAAAAACTTGCCGAACTGCTTAACGATTACGCCGCCAGCTGGTACGACAAAATCAAATAGGAGAGTTCTCGAATAACATTCTTATATTGTCACCTGATTCATATAATCTTAAAACCAATCACCATAAAAGAACATTATGAACGATTTCACCCCCTGGTCGCTTTTTGTCGATGTCGGCATCATCTCGGCTCTATTGCTATTTGGCAAACTATTGAGAGTCAAAGTAAAACTTCTTCAAAAATTGTTTATTCCGCCATGTTTGGTAGCGGGTTTTCTGGCGTTAGCTTTCGGTCCTAACGGGCTTGACTGGCTCCCGATATCCAATCAGACGGGAACTTATGCAGGCATATTGATTGCGTTTATCTTCAGCTGTTTGCCGTTCACTTCTCAAAAGCAGAAGCACGATGGAGGCGCCATCGGTGTGATGTGGTCCTATTCTCAGGCCGGGATGTTGTTCCAATGGGCTGTGGGCGGACTGCTCGGTGTGCTCGTACTCAGTCACTTCTGGCCTGTTACCGAGGGTATCGGTGTGTCGATGCCTGCCGGATTTTGTGGCGGTCACGGATCGGCTGCCGCGTTGGGACAGGCATTCAGCCAGTTTGGTCATGACGAAATTCTCACCCTCGCCATGACAGCCGCTACTGTCGGGATTGTAGCGGCTGTAATTCTCGGGCTTATCATTGTTAAGTGGGGTACTAAACGCGGGCATACAGCCTTTATCACAAGTTATGAAGACCTTCCCGAGGAATTGCGCACCGGATTGCTGTCGGCCGACAAACGTGAGTCGATGGGCGAGAGTACGATGTCGTCTATCTCGATTGATTCGCTCACGTTCAATATCGCGGTAATCGCCCTGATTGCTGCCGGCGGTTATGGCCTGAGCCGACTGGTGACAATGTTCCTGCCCGGACTTGAGTTGCCGGTGTTCAGTTGTGCTTTTGTTGTCGGTATCATCGTTAAGAAAATCTTTGACCACACCCGTGTCAACGACAGTTTGTGCGGCTCGACCGTAAGTCATCTATCAGGCGCTTTTACCGACTATCTTGTGGCATTTGGTATCGCTTCAATCAAGCTGTCGGTCGTGCTGGAATATATCTATCCGCTGCTTATCCTTCTTATTGTCGGTCTTGTCATAACATTCCTCTATGTTTTTGTGATGGGGCGTCGCATGCTGAAGGACTATTGGTTTGAAAAGGCTATTTTTACGTGGGGCTGGTATACCGGCACGATGGCGATGGGCATAGCTCTGCTTCGCGTTGTCGACCCTGACATGCGCAGCCGCAGCCTCGATACTTATGCGCTTGCCTATCTTTTTATCGCCCCTGTCGAGATTGCCTTGATTACGTTTGCACCTATGGCATTTCTCAATGGCTATGGGCTTTTGTTTTCGCTGCTTTGCCTGGCCGGAGCATTTGTCGCTCTCGGGCTTGCCTACTTCAAGGGCTGGACAAAACATCATCGACCGACCTGATCAGAGCGGTAAAGCACTAATCATCGAGTAAAATACAAAAAGGCGGTGTGTCAATTTTGACACACCGCCCGGTTTTTGAAAGAGAGTTATTTTATCGTTGGATTCGGACGATCATTATTTTGTTGCGAAGATTACGATACGGTTCCATGCGTTGGTATCATAAACCTGAGTTGCAGAACCTTCAGGAGAGATAGTCAAGCGAGAAGGATCGATGCCGTAGGTCTTGGTAAGGGCGTCATAGACAGCCTGGGCACGGCGTTCAGAAAGCTTCATGTTGTAAGAGCTTGTACCGGTATCTTTGTCGGCATAACCCTTGATGTCAAGTTTGTATTCGGGGTTGGCTTTGAGATATTCGGCTACGTTATAGACGTTGACCATTTCTTCTTGAGAGATGCGGGCCGAGTTGAGGGTGAATCGAACGGTTGCAAGCATTGCCTGAGGCTGCTGTTCAACAGTTTCGACTACAACCTGCTGGGGCGGGCAAGGAAGCTGAGATTCAGCTACGGCAAGAGCGGTTGCGGTTGCGGCAAGTTCGCCACGGAGGTCATTGACCTGGTCGTTTAGGCTTGCGATGCGGGCAAGGTCGTTGCAGGGATTATAAGATTTGAATGAGTCACCACCGAGTTTAAAGGTGAAACCACCGATAGCCGAGATGTTGAAGTCAACAGGGTCACCATAAGCTACACCGTTGAAGTTATCACCGGCCCACATGGCGCGACCTTCAAGGAAGAAGTTTACATATTCGCTGAGACGGAAACGGAACTGAAGACCTGTCGATACAGGAATAGTCCATGAGTTGTCTTTGATTTGACGACCTTCGCGCTCAATATTGGCAGCGGGAGTGTTGAGGTCAAATGTATAGGCACCGCCTACTCCTACAAAAGGAACAATAGAAAATACTCGTTTTGAATTAACTCCACCAAATGAGTTAAACATATCCCACATAAGGTCAACGTTTGCGTTGGCGAGCTTTGCTCTCGAGAAGGCTCCGTCGTCAAAGTGGATTGAACCGTAGTTAAGACCGAGGCGCCATCCCAGATAGGGCGAGAACCATTTGCCAAAACCTAAATTGTAAGTAGCGGTCATGTGATGTTTTGCGTCGCCTTTGGGAAGCCAGTTCTCAACAAAGGGTGATTGAACACCGGCACCGAGCTGTATAAACCAGTTGTCATGTTTTGTCGAGAAATAGTTATCCTTGCATGTTGGAGCTTCGACAACCGTGATGCTCTCTTCAACACCGACAACATCCTGTGCATTTGCTTGATTTGCTGCGAAAAGCGCACCACCGCAAGCGGCCATTGTTAGGAGTAGATTTTTTCTCATTTTTCTGTAGATTTTAATTACACATTAAATATTTTTGAATTTTAGTTATTGTCCAAAAGTGGCTGTCATCCTTCGTCACTTTGAGGTCCTGTATCAGTTTCACTTTGTCTTATAAACGACTCGTGAGTACTATTTGTTCGGATATACAAATAGTTTTTAACATAACCGATGGTCTTTACGTTGATTTTGATTATATTTGCGTGTGATTTTTATTTTCGCGTTCTTGTTAATTTAACCAAATGAAAAATCGATTACTTAAAATATATGCCCGTTTTAAGTGGCGCAGAAAAAAGGCCCAGTCCGATTATATGGAATTTCCTCATTTATGGGAACTGACCTTTGGCGATAAAAGTCGTTTCAAGCGGTTGTGGTCTATAAGACTCAACACGGCCCGACTAATCGTTTGTGCCTTTCTGTTGTTTTGCGTCGTGTCATATCTTGGCATTCTCATCGTTGTCAACACGCCGTTAAAGTCACTTTTACCGGGCTATCTCAACACGTCGGAGCGTCACAGTTTTGAAGAACTGACCTATAAAGTCGACTCGTTGAGCGCTGTCAATGCTATCCAGGCCGACTATCTCGGCAACCTGAACGCAATACTGTTTGATTCGATCAGTAAGGTTGGCCCTGAAGATAATTTGGCACAAACGACAGCTGTCGACTCGGTTGCACTGATTCCGGTCGACTCGATATTGCCGACATCTGAGACCGAGCGACGATTTGCCCGCGAATATGAACGTCGCGAACGTCACAGTCTGGCCGTGCTCAGCCCGCTTGCCGCCGAGGGCATGGTTTTTCACCGACCGGTTGCCGCAGCCACCACGACGACATCGGGAGGCGACAATCAGGGATCGGTTCAGTCTCGATCGGTCAAGTTGAGTTCTACCGCTTCGGCTCCGGTTTCGACCGTTTATGGCGGCACGGTTATTGCCACATATAACGAGCCGGGCGAGGGGATTGCAGTCATAGTCCAGCACCCGCGCGAGTTTGTCAGCATTTATCGCGGTCTTGCCTCGGTCTATGTCAAGCCCGGTGATAAACTGACTTCGGGAGCACGGATAGGAGCCCTCCCGACTCGACATCCGTCACTCAACTTCTCGCTATGGCGCAACGGCATAGCCCTCGATCCCGCATCGTATATCCCGTTCTAACGGCTATGTACGGGTCTGACGCAAAATCCGCCGTGCCGTTCATAACTGTTGTATCCCAATTGGTCTTTCAAAACTATCATGCTGCATGCAAATTGGCTGTCACCGTCTGACGGTGTACTGCTCCAATACCCTCCGGTATTTCCTCCCGGAAGTCGGCCTGCGCCGTTTCGGTAACCACAGGCAGGGAGGAAAATGCTATTACCGTTTATTTTACTTGTGGCGAGAATACCTTTGACTCCATTGACAGTTGTCCATTGGTGGGTGGTATTGTCTATCAACTCGTCAAATTCAGTGCGAGTAGGCATCCTCCATCCGTCCCCTTTTTTATGGGTAGCAACATCATATTGTGGATTCCCGGAAATATCTTTCATTGGAATCCCGTAGGTCTTGGTATTGTTTTTATTGTAATTTAACTTGGGTTCAAGTTCACCCCATGAGTAGAATTCTCCAAAATCTTGCGGTCTGGAAGCACCTACATTGCAAGTTGCCCATAAAACGCTTAGTCCTAAATCAATACAATCATCAGGAATAATATGTTGTTTTGTGGGTTGGGACTGGCTAATAGGTTTGTTCGTTGCAGTTGAATTTCTTTTAAGTTCTATAATTACTTCGTTCCCATAACTTGGATTAATATCAGTTGTAAGTATATAATACTCCTCTTTTTTGATAAGTTTTGTCAATATATGCCGGGCTCTATGGTTGGCGTTTTCATTGGAATGTGGGGTAGAATCCTTTGCAAATGCGGTCAAACTTACACTGAGATTATTATCATTTACTATATTTATTAATTCTTCAAACATGGCTTCATCCAACTTGCTCGCAAGTTGAGTTGCTGAGTCGTCTTTGAAAGAGATGATTATAGGTTGATTATATGAAAATTGGCCATTAGATTCTTTTATATATCTAATTTTTAGCTTAGCTTCCAATTGGTAATCACGATTACCCGATAGATTGCGGTAAATATTGTAATTTTTTTCGGCCTTGTCAAAATTAAATTGATTGACATTATCGTATGCATTCTTTAGATAACGTTCACTTTGTGCGAATGTTGAGATTACGTTTATTGCCAATATAGTAATGAATAAAATGATTCTTCCCATGATAAAATAATATGTTTATTGGTTAAATTCTTTATTTAATAGTTCTATTTCTCTTTTTAAAGAAGAAATACTTGCATCTTTTTTAGAGATTGCAGCGTCTTTTTCTTTAACTTGTCTTTCAAGAAATTTTATTTTATCTTGGAGCTGGTTCAGCTCGTCGGGGTTTGATACAGATGATTCAATACTTTTCTCAACAATAATAGTGTCAGTTAAAGTAACTATCTTCTCGGTTGTTTCGATAGTAGATAATGTCTTCGTAAAAAAAGTCCATCCAAGTGTAATAATAAACAGAAGTATTGCTATAACGGATAATAGTTTTAAACGTTTGTATTTTGAATCATTTTCAAATCCATTTAGTTTAGAGCGAAGGACTGAGTTTTCAGATTTTAAAACATTTAGGTGATGTTCTGATTCCTCGGTTATCTTTTTTACAGTATTTTTTAGCCGTAAATCAGATTCATTTTCGATATCAGTGATTTTAATTCGTAAATCTGAGATAGTTTTATATGTTTCCAAACGCTCATTTTTCAATGTTTCTGTCTGTTCTGATAATTGTCTTGAATATTTTCGTTCATTCTCACGTATTTTTGATAGAAGTTGGGATTCCAAAAGATTTTTTTCTTGGTTAAGACGCTTTTTTAGAGCTTCCATTTGAGATTCGTATGAAGCGCGTATATTGGATTCAGTTGAAGAATGTCCTACTTCCCAACGTTTTATTTCGTTATTAAGCTCCTCAATTTTATCCTGTTGCTGAGCTATAAGATTTGTTTTTTCCTTTGTGAATTGTTGTTTTAAATCAGATATACGATGCTCGTAGTCGTCTTTCAATTTTTTTATTTCTAATATATGTGCTGTTTCCTCATTTGCAAAATGTTGCTTTAAATCAAATATACGATGTTCGTAATCGTCTTTTATTTTTTTTTGGGCTAAAATATGATGTTGTAGTGATGAATTTTTTTCATCATTTAATTGTTTGATTTCATTTTGGTATTGTTCTTTTAGAGCATTTGTTTCACGAGTATATCTGTTCTTAAGCTCTGTCAGCTTGGTTTCATGGGTCTTTTTTAATGATTCAAGAATAATAGAATGTTCACGCTGCAAATTATCCGTCTCTTCTCGTAATTTTCTAATTTCCGTCTTATAGCGGGTCTCCAATTCTTTCTGTGCCACAGCCATTTCTTGCTGGACGCGGGTTATTTTATCGTTAAAATCACAGCGTAATGCATTTTCGCGATTTTCAATGTCGCGAAGTGTTGTGTCATCAACGTGTTGTAAATATTGCAGATAATCGCTGTACTGTGCCATTTTGTATTCTTGCTTAATAGTAAGTTTAAATCAATATTATCTTTCTCTGATATGTTGATAGGGGTCTATCGGAAATGGGGAAGAAGATCCGACTAAACTGTTTATTTTGGACATTGCCGAGTGTAGTTGGTCAAAATACTTGTCTGCTGAGACATGATATTTATGGATGTTCTGTTCAAGAGGCTCTAAATTCTTGAGGAAGAACCGGTTACTATTTTTATCATTCCAACCGATACCAACCTCTCTTTTTAATTTTACCAGATTGAGAAGTATGTTCCCAATTTGTTCTTTATGGAAGCTGTTCATTTTTTATTATCATCTTTTATAACTTTAATCCAACCATCTTTGACATTTGATTTATGTTCATCACTTGTAATGGATATTTCAATATTTTCAAGCTCATCGTTTTTGTCATTCCGTGTAAACGACTCTTGTCGACGCATATTGTATGGATAATCCGTGTCGATATTGATGGAATGTGTTACGTCAATATGCCGTCCGGTTTGGTAAAACATCCGGCTTTCGGTTTCCGAGTTATTGTTTTCTGTTAGGCTTGTGCTCATCTGACCATCGGCATATCTATTATATTCCATATTTTCAAACAGCTTGCCGTTGTAAATCTCCTTACCTTCAAGATATATAGAACAGTCTTCGGTGACGGCAAACGGCATTGTGGCAAATCCGTTCTCGTCGGTTGTAAGATATTGATCCTGAAAACCAAATGGTTGATTGTCCGCTATGACAACTTTGGCATTGACTATTGGATTCCCCTCCTTGTCAAAGAAACGTTGTCTAATCAACTTTTCTTTTACCCTCGGCTTTTCTTCAGCTTTTTTTTTCTCGGTAGTCGGCTGATATGGGAAATGCTCGGCACTTGGATAATGCCATTGCCCTTGATAGTCAAGTACGTTATTAATATCAACTTGCAAATCATTTAAAGCAATGCAAAAGTTACGATCTATAATACTATAAGTGCCGCTTATAAATTTTCTGTTATGTTCACATCTTTCTATAATTGAGCGACACTCAGTCAATTTATCGCGACAACTGTCACGATGTCTTTTGCACGCGCAAACTTTTGCTTCTTGTGCGGATGTATCAGGTGTCCAGTGACCGCCAGAGCCGTCTTCATCTTCAACCCAATGTTTGCGTCGTTCCATTTCATATAGTTCATTTTCAGCACTTGCAAGAGTATTTTCAGCCTTGTTAAGACGATCCTGAAGTATCTCCTTCTTTTGACGAAATATATGAAAATATTTTTCAATCTCTCGTATTATTTCTTCATGAGTTTGATGGAACCTGCTTCTTGATGAAGTAAGCCCCTGATTCAGCATTTGAAGCGATTGAAGGTTTACATTAGCAAATTCACTCATTCTACAGACCTCACGTTATTAAACTCACGGACATGGTCAATTTCTTCCTGAAGATATCCCGATGCCCAACGGTAATATTCTTCACTGATTCGTTTGATTTCTTCTTTGTATTTTCTGAAATCACGCTCGAATTCCTCAAATTTATTGTCACGCCAAGTTTGTCCGGTTATTTGCAGTCCTCTTGAGACAGTATTGTAATAATTATCAAGCACTGTCGATAATTTTTTCAATTCACCTTGAAATTCTTCAAGGTCGCGAAGTGTTACTATTCCAAATTCTGACATGATTAACTTCTATTA
>JAIDNJ010000103.1 GCA_029063895.1 Muribaculaceae bacterium
GTGATTACTCAGTTACCCATAAGGTAAGAACTGTGTTGTGAAGAAGTTCATGGGAAGTGTGGATGATATTATTGAGCATGTTGGGCACACCCATATGATGACCGATATACCAAAAAAGGCCTACAACGATAACAAGACATGGCACTCCCTGAGGGATATATCGGGTAATCGACGAAATAAATCCGCCGTTACCCACTGCAGTCCCGGCAGTTTCTTTAATATTATTTTCCATTGACTGATTGGTTATTAATGTTTCTTATTAAAAATATCTATTTTAAACGACACGCCACAATCGATCATGAGGGTTTTGTTTTGAATATCCTCGGCTACGTTGGTATTTTTTCCCCAAGCATAGAAGCAATTGAGGTGGAGTCGGAGCGAATGGCGGGCCTTAACAAGAGGATAAAATTCAAATCCGCCGCCGGCAATCTTCATCTCGGTAGAAGGCAAGACAATGTAGTCACAGTCACGATGTGTTTTATTGACATCATATGACATTTTACCGAAAATAGTCCAGCGAGGTGTAGGGCTGAACATAAGGTTGGCGATTACCGACACATCGCGTCCGATAAAGGTTTGATGAGAGGCGGCCCTGTTAAACAGATCGAGCTCGAGCGCCCAACGGTCTACATCAAAGCGGTTGCCGAGACCTATATAAGATATATACCGGTTTTTGGCATACTCAATCATGTTGGCCGACCAACGCGGGTGGAAAAAGCCGTGATGGGCCGCCCAAATGAGGTTGTAGGCATACATATTGCGGTTTTCATCGGTATGAAACGGGCTCTGGGTCACCTGAACGATGAGATTGTCACGCTCGGTGACACTATATCCGGCCGAAGCTCCGAGCTGGAAGCAGGGAATACCGTTCCAAAACAGCGAGGGTCCGAATACATCGGCAGGGTTGCGGTCATACTCATATCCGCCAAGCGCCACAATCTGCTTACCGGCCTGGAAAGACCATCGGCCGGGATGATAATCGACATATGCCCAATCGGTAGCGTCCCAGAACGAAGAATCATAGGCACTTTTGTTGATGCGCTGTCGCCATGAATAAGTGAGGTTTTCACAAATGCGACCGTCAACGCGCAACAAGAAATATTTTCCCTTGAAACCCGAAGCAGGGTCGTTTGTCTTGCCGTCGGTTGAATAATGCTGATAATCGAATCTCAGATACCCGTTTATATCAATAAGCTGCTGAGGGTCGTCAGACGCATTCCCGACCAAAAAAGTAAAGCACGCCAGCAAGCCGGCTATCGCTCGTTTCATAAAAAAATGTGGTAAAGATTTGGTTAACTAAATTATGGTTTTCGGTTTGCCGATGCAAAAATACTATCTTTTTTTCAAATAAATGCAATATTAGCTAAAAATGAGAGATTTTTCTTATCTTTGCAAATGTTAAATAACGGTTTGGAAACAAGCCTCAACATACTTCTAAAAAAAATAATTCATCATGAAAATTCTTCCATCACTTTTTATTTCAATAGCACTGTTTCAAGCCATAAATATACAGGCACGTGATAATTATTCTGATGATTCGTTGCGTCACATGGCTGCAAAAATGCTCATGGTCGGCTTTAAAGGCGACTCCATTACTCCCGACAATCCGGTAAACGGCTATCTCACCGACCTTGGCGTCGGGGGCATCATACTCTTTGACGTGGATCTGACCGGCGACCGCACTCTCGGCTCACGCAACATCACCACCGCTCCCCGACTGACACGGCTCACCACCGACCTCAAGAAGCTGGCAAATGGCCGAGTACTCATCGCAGCCGACCAGGAAGGTGGACGCGTGCAGCGTCTCAAGCCCCGGTATGGCTACTCCCCCATCCCGTCGGCCCGCGCCATCGGCGAGATAGACAACCCCGACACCACCGCTTTTTATGGCCGACTGATGGCCGAGGAGCTTGCGGCAGCCGGCGTGAATGTGAATCTTGCGCCCGAACTTGACATACACCGCGACAGCTGTCCTGTTATCGGTGAACTCGACCGCGCTTATTCGGCCGACCCGGAAAAAGTAGCCTATCATGCCGGAATCACAGTCGACTGTCTCCATGACAAAAATATCCTTGCCGCCGTCAAGCATTTTCCCGGCCACGGCAGCGCAATGTCAGATTCCCACTACGGACTGACCGACGTTACATCGACATGGTCGCCCCTGGAACTGATACCCTTCAAAAAACTCATTGATGCAGGTCAAGCCGACATGATAATGACGGCCCATATCTTTAACCGTCAGCTCGACCCTGAAATGCCGGCGACACTGTCTCATCACGTCCTCACCGACATTTTGAGAGATTCTTTAGGATTTGACGGTATTATCCTCTCTGACGACATGTATATGCAGGGCATCATCGACAATTACAAAATCGAGGATGCCGTCGTTGACGCCATCAATGCAGGAGCCGATATGCTCATCATGGGCAACAACATCTCTACAGGTTTTGAACCTGACCGACCGGCCCGCATCGCCGGCATCATTGTCGAGGCTGTAAAAAACGGCCGCATCGACCCGAACAGGCTTGTTGAATCAAACCGACGGATCGATGCAGCGATTGACCGTGTGAACGGAATCAAGCGGTGATGTGAGTACCGGCATCAGGCTTGTCTATCGCCTCGTAACGGGTGATAATCACCTCATTGACTCCGCGCGATACCGCGTCAAGAGCATTGGTGATTTTAGGGATCATGCCACCGGCTACAATTCCTTTTTCTATTAATTCATCGGCTACCGACGGAGTAATGTGACCGATTACGGTCGACTCATCATCGGCATCCATAAGGACTCCCGCTTTTTCAAAGCAGAAAACAAGATTAACGGTCAACGACGGGTCGGCTGCCATCGCTATCGCGGTCGACGAGGCTATCGTGTCGGCATTTGTATTGAGAAAACCGCCGGTCGACGGGTCATAGCTGAGAGGAGCGAGCACCGGAGTCACGCCGTCGGCAATAAGCCGGACAAGCGCCTTGCCGTCAACACGGTCAACATCTCCAACCATGCCGTAGTCAACCTTACCGCCAACTCGTTTATGAGCTTCAATAACCTTGAAATCGGCGCCCGAAAGCCCAACGGCATTGATGCCACGCCACTGCAAACCGGCCACGATACGTTTGTTGACAAGACCTCCATAGACCATCATGGCTACCTCGAGCATCTCGGGCGATGTAACACGTCGTCCCTCGACCATCTCCGTAGCCACGCCGAGACGACCGGCCATAGCGGTGGCCGATGTGCCGCCGCCATGAACTAAAATTTTTGCACCCTCAACACGGGCAAAAATGTCAAGAAAGGAGGCAAGAGCCTGTGGATTTTCCACGACCTTGCCTCCTACTTTAATAATGTTTACTATTGTCTTTTTCATTTATGACTCACTTTCATTACCTGCAAATTCCATGAGATAGGCTTTGATGAAACCATCGATATCGCCGTCCATCACACCGTTGACATCCGATGTCTGATAATTGGTGCGGTGATCTTTCACACGACGGTCGTCAAATACATAAGACCTGATTTGCGAACCCCATTCGATTTTCATTTTTCCGGCTTCAACCTTGGCCTGTTCTTCCATGCGGTGCTTCAACTCTTTGTCATAAAGAATCGAGCGGAGCTGACGCAGGGCGTTTTCCTTATTCTTGGGCTGGTCACGGGTCTCGGTATTCTCAATGAGAATCTCCTCTTTTTCGCCGGTATAGGGGTCGGTGAACTGGTAACGGAGTCGCACACCCGATTCCACCTTATTGACGTTCTGACCGCCTGCACCGCCGCTTCGGAATGTATCCCACGACAACAACGCCGGTTCAACCTTGACCTCGATAGTATCGTCGACAAGCGGAGTAACAAAGACCGATGCAAACGACGTCATACGCTTGCCCTGTGCATTATAGGGCGACACGCGCACGAGACGATGAACCCCGTTCTCGCTTTTGAGGTAACCGTAGGCATAGTCACCCTCAATATTGATTGTGCATGACTTGATACCGGCCTCATCTCCCTCAAGAAGGTTGGCGATAGAAGTTTTGTAGCCGCTTTTCTCGGCATAGCGCAGGTACATACGCATCAGCATCGAAGCCCAGTCCTGGCTCTCGGTACCACCGGCACCCGAGTTGATTTTGAGTACGACACCGAGTTTGTCTTCTTCGCGACGAAGCATATTCTTGAGCTCAAGAGCCTCGATTTTTGCCATCGCGTCGGCATACAAAGCATCGAGTTCGGCCTCTTCAAGAAGTTCTTCTTTATAGAAATCCCATCCGTTTTGAAGCTCATCGACGGCAGTCTCGACCTCGGCATATCCTTTAATCCATGACTCGAGGTCTTTAATTTTTTTCATCTGGGCCTGTGCCTCTTTCTGATGTTCCCAGAAATCGGGCACATGGGTTCGGAGCTCTTCCTCCTCTAATTGAATTTTCTTACTGTCGATGTCAAAGATACCTCCTCAACGCGAGCTTGCGTTCAAAAGTCTCTTTTAATTGTTCTTGTGTAATCATTTTATATATTTCTTATTTTAATTAAATTGTCTTTCAAAAATTTGAGTTGGTGTCACGGACAACCTTGATGATTTTTTCGGGTCGGATGACATGCTCAACCGGCAATCCCGTCGAATTTTCGCCAAGATTGACCTGGCGATAAATGTAGCCCGGAGCCGATGAACGGTAAAACTCAGTGACATCCTCGCCATATCTCAGGAACTCGTTCTCGTTTTCTTCAACCTGACGCTCAACGACTTCCTGACGTTCAGACCGGCCGAGCGGATTATCGTCAACATCGCTGAATTTTTCGACCTGAAGAGTGTCAAGACCTGCCGACATCTGTTTCTGAAGCTCCTCAACAGCGCTGAAAAGCGTGTTGTAGCGTTGTTCGATGCCCTCGCCCATATCGAGCATGTGGTCCTGGCGCCTGAGCATATCGGCAAGCGTGTCGATATAGTCTATAATCATGCGGTATAGCGGGAGCGAACTTTTAAACGCCATGTCGTTGGTAAGCTGCTCAATCCTGAGATTCTGCTGAGAAATGATGTTTTGCAGTCGATCGAGATTCTGGAACGCTTCAATACGCTCAAAAAGTGCATCGATATTATAATCAATCTGGTCAAAGCGAGTCATTACCTGTCGAAGCGGTTCATCGGGAAGCTCGTCAAGAAAATCGGCATTATCGTCGTCAACATGATGTTTTGGAGTGATAGCCTCCTCATATTCCGACGAGTCATAATCAATATCAACCCTATTGACAGGTTCATAAAAATCGCCTGACCACGAGCCCAAGTCACCATCGCTGTCAAGAGCATGGTCAACCGGAGATATATCGTTTTTATCGCCGACCGGTTCCGATTCATTTTTAGAGAAGTCGAGATATTCTTCGTTCATTGTGACACTATTGATTTGATTATTGTTATTGATGACTGACCGCCGGAACAAACTGTCATTGACAGCAATTCCAACCACGATACAAAATTACATAAAATATACCGATTAAGCAAAAGAGCCACGACTCCAATGCCTAAAAAAGATCACACATGGTGAATCTTCCTGACTGTTGCATTGTTTTTACGGTAATCTTACGGTAATCTAAAGTATCTTTCTGAGCCATGGCAAAACAAGTTCGGCCTTGAAATAATGATTTGCCGTATCAACATTGGCAAGCTTGAAAAAAGTGCGTTTGCCAATTCCTTCAGGCATGTTGTCAAGAGGTACCCGTGTCGACGGGTCGGCATATTTCACATAGTGATGTGATTCAAACGACTCAGGCCCACCGGCCGTGACAAATGCATGATGGACTAAGCTGAAATCACGATCCATCCCACCCTCGGTACATATTACCGGACGCGGCGACAGAGCAGCCACAAGGTCGGGAAAATCAAACTCGACAAGGAATCCCGGTATAAGATGAGCTATGTCATTGGGCCACGGACGATTTCCTTTTGCATCGGGCAAAGTCATCACAAGAGCTCTCTCGCGGGTTGTACATAGAAAATCATTATAGACAAACGCATATATATCGGGGTCGGTAACACCAATCGCCATAAGCGGTTCGGTTCCAAGCGAGAAGCCGCTCACCACAATCCTGTCAGATCGCATCCCGGGCTGTGTCTTCATCCAATCGAGAATTACCCTGTCGACATATTGTGTGTAGCCCAGATAACTCCAGCCCAATTCAAGTAAAGCTCTCGAAAAAGTAACATAGTCTCCTTTCCTGCCGACCAGATGCTCAAGATCATCGGTCTCGCCAAAGGCGGGATTATCTACAGCTACCGCCACATATCCTTCACAGGCATATATCCTCGCCATCGCACTCGCCAAATCTTTAACCTCCGATTTATCAGGGTCAATATCGGTTTCTCCGGCCAGCAGTTCTTTTGTCTGTCCATAACCGGGAATGCACAGAATAGCCGGAACCGGATTTGACTCATCCACCCCGTCGGGAACAAGCACAAGATATGGTACAACCGCCTCATCAAGCGGGTATGATTCCCATTTTTCCAATCTGTACCCATCCCGTTGTCGGGTCCATATCTTCCGGGGCTCGGGAATCGAGTCGGGTACAGGATAATACATCAGGCGTTCCATCGTTTTTTTGACATCGGCACGCCACGCTACAAGCCCGGCCGAATCCAACCCATCCCGATATTGTAGCCGAGGTGGTCTTCCGGTCATCATCCTGTGCGAAATTCCGCGTGAGCTCAAAAACCGTCCATCGGCACGGTCAGTTGTAAAAGTTGAATGTCGGGCCGGATCAAAATCTTCTCCGGTGGTCTGGGCCACGGAACCGGAAGCACCAAATAGGGCTATAATAAAAACGAGAATATACTTTTTCATAGAATACAAAGGTATAAAAAAAGGGTTGGATGTCCAACAGTATGATAAACATAAGCCAACATCACCAATTAACATTCGTCAAAGTTTTACTATCGGTTAGTTAATCTCTGTCAAAATTAGCCGGAATTTTAACTATTTCTCTTTGAAAAGCATTATTTTTGTAGGAGAACAACGCAAAACAACAATCAAACCCTATCAGAAATGACCGTATTAATCATCATAGCCGTCATCTTGCTGTCGTCAGCGGCGATAGTATCTTTCAGGCCCGCTATGCCTCCGGCACTCCCGGCCTATGCAGGTCTGTGGGTTTTGGATTTCAGCGGTCTTGTCAATCCCGAAACAAGTCTGATGATTTTCTGGGGTATAGCGACAGTGATTGCCGTGATTATAGGGCTGATGATGCCCATGCGCCGCGGGTCGCTCCGCGGAGGCTATACATCGGTTGCCGTCGGTACGTTCATCGGAATGCAGGCCGGCATCTATACCTATCCCGGAGCCGGAATTGTTGTCGGAGCCTTTGCCGGCGCCCTGATCGGATATATTCTTTACCGCCGTTCACCACGTGGCAACCGCGACCGCTCACCATTCTTATCATCATTTTGCGGAATAGGTCTGCCGACGATTGTAACATTCTGCATAATCGGCGTTGCGTTGCAACTTATAATCGATGCATCGGATATCGTCATCTTCCGTCCGCTCATCACCTATTTCATTTCATCACCCGTTTAGAAATTTCTGCAATGAAAAAACTTCTGTTTCTAATTATAGCTCTCACAACTGTATTTACATCTCTGGATGCCATCACGCCTACCAAGGCAACTGAAAAGCGTAATGGGCCCAAGCGTCCCGACATGAACAAGATAAAAGATGAGGTTACCAATCCCGAGTCGCCCTACTACTACCCGGTTCTGATGAAAATGTATGAACAAAACGAGACCATCATGAATCTCGAGCAATATCGTCACCTGTATCTGGGTACAATTTTTCAGGAAGACTATAACCCGTATCGTCACTCACCGCTGTCAACATCGGTCGAGGCTTTATATTATAAGGAAAATCACACCCGTGCCGAGCTCGATTCCATTATCAGCGCCGCCGAACGATCGTTACAGGATGACCCGTTTGACCTCTCTCAAATCAATTACCTGATTTTTGCACTGCGCCACCGCGGTAAGAACAACCGTGCCGACATATGGCAATACCGTCTCAACCACCTTCTTGAGGCCATCGTATCGACAGGAACCGGACTCGACACCGACAACGCATGGTTTGTAATCAACCCCCGTCACGAGTACAATATAATAAACTTCCAGAACGGAATCGCTGAAAAACAGAGTTATGTCGAGCCTTACTATGACCACATATCGGTAAAGAAAACAAGCGACAAATCACCCGACGGATATTATTTCAACATCCGCCACATTCTTGAGGAATATTACCGTAAGTTTCCCGAATGATCCAAAAAAGCGGAGAGGGCTGACGTCACTCCCCGCCAATCATCTTCAAAAATTCATTTTCGTCGATAACAGGTATACCGAGCGCCTTGGCTTTTTCGAGCTTGGCCGGTCCCATATTCTCGCCGGCAAGTACAAAATCGGTCTTTTTTGAAATTGAGCCTGCATTTTTACCGCCATGGAGTTCAATCATTTCTTTATAGTTATCGCGTGAATGGAGTGCAAAAGTTCCACTTATTACAATGGTTTTCCCGGCGAGCGCCTCAGATCCGCCCTTGCTTTCGCGGCTTTCGGCGGCAAACTGAAGGCCGGCGGCACGAAGTCGGGCGATAATCTCCCGGTTTTCAGGAGATTCAAAATACTCCACAACTTTCTCGGCTATCTTTGGGCCGATATCGTCTATCGCCGACAGTCGGATCGAGTCCATCGACATGAGGGTATCGATGTCTCCGACAGCCCGCGCGAGTTTTTTGGCGACTGTCTCGCCGACAAAAGGTATCGACAATGCAAAAACGACACGTTCAAACGGAACAAGACGCGACTGGTCCACACCCTCGACAAGGCGTCGGGCACTTCTTACGCCAAATCGGTCAAGGTGTTCCAGATCTTCAACTTTCAAGTCATAGAGATCGGCAATATTGTGAATCAGGTCAGCATCGATGAGCTGCTGGACTGTTTCCTCTCCTATACCGTCAATATTCATGGCACGTCTTCCTACAAAATGCTCGATGCGCCCGGCAATCTGGGGGCCACAACCATACTTGTTGGGACACACCCACGAAGCTTCGCCCTCGACACGGACAAGCGGTGTGCCACACGATGGACAATGCGATACAAAGCTTACAGGAACCTCGCCCTCGACACGAGCTTTCTCGTCCACACCGGTTATTTTAGGGATAATCTCGCCGCCTTTCTCGACATAGAGCATGTCATGCTCATGAATGTCGAGCTGTTTTATAATGTCTTCGTTATGTAGCGACGCGCGTTTAACTATTGTACCTGACAGCAATACCGGTTCAAGATTGGCTACGGGAGTGATTATACCCATGCGTCCGACCTCGAATGACACGAAGCGGAGGCGGGTCAACGCACGTTCGGCGGCAAATTTATAAGCGATAGCCCATCGCGGCGATTTGGCGGTGAAACCGAGATTGAGCTGCTGCCTCAGTGAATTGACCTTGAACACCAGCCCGTCGGTCGCTACCGGCAATTTTTTTCGTTCCGTATCCCAATAACTAATAAATTTGTCAACCTCGTCAATCGACTCGAGACGTGTCATCACGTGTGACACCTTGAAGCCCCAGCTACGGGCAGCCATCATGTTATCATAATGATTGTCGGACGGCAGATTTTCGCCCAACAGATAATAGAAATATGCATCAAGGCCACGACGGGCGACCTCGGCGGGATTCATCAGTTTCAACGTACCCGACGCCGCATTTCGCGGGTTGGCAAACAACGGCTCCTCGTTAAACTCGCGTTCACGGTTCAACCGGTCAAATGCTTTCCACGGCAGGACTATCTCACCGCGTATCTCAAACATGTCGGGATAACCGTCGCCACGAAGAGTCAACGGTATCGACTTTATAGTTTTTACGTTTTCAGTTACATCATCACCTTTCTCACCGTCACCGCGGGTAACGGCACGGACAAGGCGACCTCTTTCATAGATAAGCGAAATAGATGTTCCGTCAAACTTCATTTCTCCCACAACGGTCACCTTCTGACCGGCCAACGCATTATCGGCTCGATGAAGGAAGTCGTCGACTTCATCGACCGAGTAGGTGTTGCCGAGCGACAGCATCGGGTAGACATGTGCCACCTGACGGAATCCATCGGTGAGGTCGCTACCTACGCGTCGTGACGGCGACAACGGGTCGTCAACCTCGGGATGGCGGGCTTCGAGGTCGGTCAGCTCGCGCATCAGGGCATCAAACTCCCTGTCGCTTATTTCGGGCTGATTCAGTACATAATATTTATGATTGTGGGTATTGAGAATGTCGCGGAGCGCAAAAATGCGCGAAATTTCTGAATCCATGAGTCAAATGTTAAGTTTGCAGTTTCAAATTTAATCATTATTTTTGTAACCCGACACTACACAGACAAACATTTTGACCGCCACAGGCGTTTTTTTATTAATTATAATTATGTGCTATTTATCATGAAAGGATATATTTTTCTATTAGCTGCCACTGCAGCCGTTATGCCGGCGATGGCGTCGACCCCCGATTTTGACCAAGTCATCAACCGTCTCGGCTCAGCCGGAGACTACCACTCGACGGCATCGGTCAACGTCCAGCTCCCTCAAGGGACCGAGGTGACCTATGACATAAATATGTGGTCGACCGTTCCGGCCGGCAACCGCCACCTTGCACCTTGTGACTATCTCATTGAATGGACACTACCCACTCCCGACGGCGAAGCCAAAGGCTTTACCGCCTATAGCGACGGACATCTTTTCCGTCAAACCGATACACGTCTCCAGGAATATCATTTTGAGTGGGACAGCATACCGTTTTTGCTTAACGATACCCGCAGCGGAGTTCAACGCAATGCCCAGTTCACCAATCTGCTACCCCAGTTCATTGCCGAAGACTTGACACAGATTAAAAATGGTGATAACTGGACCTACCGATTTACACCCGACACCATCAACAACGGAAAGCCCGCGATGGTGCTGACCGGACGCATGATAATCAACGACTATATCGGCAAAAATGTGCTCTATATTTTTGACCCGGAGACATGTATGCCACGTCATATTGAAATTGAAAACAATCCTACCCAGATAAGCGAACAGCTGCTGGTAATCAAATATGGCGAAACAAGCGAGGAAGCCGCACCCGCTTTGACCGAGCAACAGCTTGCCGCCCGCTATCCGTCGGTTTTTGATCACTATCGTGAAAATAATTTCTCGATTGAAACCTTGCGCGGCAAGGTACTCCCCGGATTTTCATTGCCCTCACTTACCGGCGAACGCTATCAACGCCAAAAAGGTGACCCGATGGCATCACCCACGGTAATCGCGTTTATTGACCCGACAGTCGAGACTGTCCACCAAACAGTCGAAGCAATGCGCCAGGCCGTTGACATGAACCCGCGCTCTACCGATCTTATCTTTGCCAATATTACTACTGATATAGATGGTGCCGAGGAGATTACCGGCTCTCCACGTCGCGGCGAGTACATGCTTATGTCGGCCCGAAGTCTTGCCCGCGATTGCGGTGTCACTTCCTATCCCACGTTTATCATCGTCGATACCCAAGGCAATGTATCGGACATCATCATCGGCTTCTCAAACAGCCTCGCTACCTCATTGCTCGAAAAGCTTGCCATCGCCCAATAAAATCTACTTAATACCTCACAAACAACGCCGCTCGAATTAAATCCGCGCGGCGTTTTAATTTATAATGATATTATTTTATGCTGTTTAAATCACGGAACAATTTCATATATTGTGGCCATACATAAACCACACCTAATACTAATCCAAACACAAGAGTAACTATAATTAATTTGAATGCCAACGGATTTAATACAAATAACCAAGATAACAGTAAAGTAAAAAATACAGCAAGAACCAGGCCAAAGAAGATTTCACCCGACAATGTGAATATTTTTATCCTCGTTGTTTCTGAAAAAAGTCGTGCAGGAGTCTCCCCGGCGATATTTACACTTTTGAGTTTTAAAAAAAGAAAAACATACCACCCGGAGGCAACTATTGCCATTATCGAGATAAATGCCTTAAAAAAATTTGGCAGTTTATCGGGAGTGACATTCCCAATCCACAGACAGCCAAATACAACGGCAAGAATAAAGTTGTTTATAACCGCCTGACGATATTTCACGAGCAATTTGTTTTTTGCCGTCTCGGATGCCGACACGTTAATTGTGATTTCGACAGATGATTTTGAGAGTACCTGCTCCAACAGGGACATGTTCTGTTTAAGTTCGTCGAGCTGCATATTATATTGATTTTGAGAGTTTTTCTTTTATACGATATATTTTGGTAGCGACCGTGTTACGTTTCAGGCCCATCGTTTCAGCAATTTCGTCGTATGAATAATCGTCGAGCCAAAGAAGAATTATTGCCTTTTCAATGTCTTCAAGACGGTTTATCAACGAGTAAAGCGTCTGTAAGTTTTCTTTTTGAGCATCGTCAAGCTCGGTAGAAACGTTAAGTATCCCGAAATCGAGTTTGACAGTTTCAATTCTTGACTTGGATGAACGGAGTGCCATGAGAGCCGAGTTGACCGCAACACGATAAATCCATGTTGACATTTTGCTCTCACCTCGAAACTGAGACAACGACTGCCAGATGTTGACATAAATCTCCTGACGTAGGTCTTCAAATGGTATCTGATCGGTAGCATAAAAGTAGCTTACCTTGTTTATAATCGAGGAATGGTCCTTGATTAATAGGGTAAATTCCCTTTCGTTTATCGGTGGACTTGTCATATCATTATTTGTTTTGCCTCGTTAGATGCAAAATTAATGATTAAAGTTCCAGCCAAATGAAATTAATGTTCTATTTTTTCAAGATTCCTGGCGCGTTTTGTTTATTTTCAATATTGTCGCTGTTTTTCTTGCAAATATGAAGTCAGTACCACCATAACGTCCCGATTTTGAAATTAATCCGATGGCGTTAGTCGTTTCAATCCATTTCTTTGGAGAGAGCGTGAAAGCATTCAAACCCGCCTCTTTTCTAAACCCCTCGAATTCGAGGGGTTTAAAATCCGGGTTGTACAGACTCTCCCAAATGCCAAGAAACTCTATGGTGTTACGATTACGAATCCAATTACCAATTACAGCTGTTGGATCATCGCTTTTGTGCCGGGCAAGGTCTGTAATGGATACATAGTCCTCCCCCTCCATATTTATGATAGTGATATCCGTTTTTGTACCGTGATTTTTGCCATTGGAGATATGATATTAGTTCAAGCAACAAATTTAACAATTTTATTTTAGGAATCAGTCTTTTGCAAGTAATTTTCAGCTCTTTTTTCACCTTATAAAACAGACCCTTTAGATAGTTTTGATGAACCCATATTACTAATCTGCTCAACATAAATTCGTCGGATTTTTCTGTTGTCCTTTTCCGACACATAAAAGATAGCCGTATCATAGGGTAACCGATAATTTTGTGGCAGATATTAAAATCACACACTGATTAAATACTCTCACAAAATGACACAGGTAATGATTAATCACAACATCACGAGTTTTAGCATCAAAACTTCTGAACCGCCCTACACTGAATTTTATAGAAGAAACAACAATTTAACTTTCATTCAAACCGCCGGGCAATATTCTTGCCCTGCATCGGTCGTACCTTTGCATCGTAACAATAAAAAACTTAGGAATATGGCTCAAGAAACTATTACCCCCAACGACCGCATCTTTGCAACCGTGACTTGTTATGGCGAGGAATTGTTGAACCGTGCCTTTACCGGAATCGATTCTCTCTCCGATCTTTTCAACATCATACGCCGCGAGCTTTCGGGCTTCATCGGCTTTGTTACACTCAAAGTGAGAAACGGCAGCCAAGGCTGGAGCCGCCAGCAAGGCCTGCGCATAGGTCCGCGCAAAAATCTGACATCGCGTCCTACCGAAGCAATACAACTCAGCTTATTCTAAACCTTTTCACAAAATATCTTCGTTGCTCATCGACCCGGAGTGTGCTCTCAAAGCCGTTCCGGGTCATATTGTTTCTTGAAGCTGCGGAATTGTGTCACGACAAGTATCACCGTCACCACCGTTGCACAAAAGTCACTTGAGGGGAATGACAGCCAAATTCCATCAAGACCAAAATAATTTTGCATGATATAAAGCAACGGGATAAGGAACAGCACCTGGCGGGTGAGACCGAGGAATATCGACTTGCCGGCTTTTCCGATAGACTGGAACAGGGTCGTGGATATGATCTGGAATCCGACCACCCAGAAACATATCATGGACAATGACAGCGCATTTCCGGTAACGTCAATCAGATTTGCATCAACAGTGAAGCAGCGTGCGATGAGACGAGGAACGGTCATACCTCCTATCCAGCCTATGAGACATATTAGCGTCGAGGCGCCAACCGCAAGCAGATAAGTCTTTTTCAAACGGTCAATCCTGCGAGCTCCATAGTTATAGCCGATGATGGGCTGCATACCCATACATATACCGAGAATGATCGATACAATCATAGCCGTGTAAGTGGTGAAGATGCCGGCGGCGGCCACTGCGCTGTCACCGCCATAGCGCCCCAGTGAGTTATTGATTATCATGTTTATCATACAACTGGCAACATTGACAATCGACGGAGCAGCTCCGATTGCAAGAATACCGTAAATAATATCCCATCGGGGGCGATAGATGCCGCGCTGATAACGTAGCGTACTTTTCTTCATGGCAAAATGACTCAGGACAAAGACAGCCGACACAAACATAGAGATATCGGTCGCGATTGCCGCGCCCTTGATGCCAAGCCTGAGCACATATATAAATGTAGGAGCAAGAATGATATTGAGCCCCGCTCCAATCAGCATTGTCACCATAGCCTTGCGAGGAAATCCCGACGCTCTCATAATATTGTTGAAGCTAAAAGTAACATTTATGAGCAATAGACCGGGCAACAAATAGGTCATAAACTCGCGGGCATAGGGCAATGTCACGTCGCTCGCACCAAAGGCCCTGAGCATATCATCCATGAAAATGGCAAAAAAGGTCAGATAAACAATCGCATTGACCAAGGTCAGCACAAGTGCGTTACCCATGACACGGAGTGCGTTTTCGTGATCATCGTTACCGAGCATAATCGACACACGAGCAGCCGCACCGCCACCGACAAGCACGCCGATAGCCGTGGCAATGTTCATAACGGGAAACGTGACAGTAAGGCCGGCGATGGCTTCGGGACCCACCACATGCCCTATAAAAATACGGTCAACAATGTTATAAAGCGACATCACAACCATACCCACGACCGACGGCAAACTGTATTGCCACAACAATCGTCCTATCGGCCGCTCCACAAATTCACGGAGACGTTCATTATTTTCACCTATTTTCTGAGACATATACCGTTTTTTATTTTTGTACACAAAAAGAGGCTGAACCCTCAACGGGCCAGCCTCCTCACTATTATTCTAACTAACCTTTAAAATTATGAAATACTATCCTTATTCAATTAATTATTTAGAGGCATCGGCTTTGGCACGGGCAAGGAGTTTTTCAACATCGATACCATAGCTGTCGCCATACTGAGGATAATTTTTGATAATATCTTCATAAACCTCAGCTTCACCGCTGTAATTTTTTTGTTCACGATATACACGGGCGAGCTTCATCATGAAGAACGGAGTGTAAAGCGTGTTCTTATCCGATTTTGAAATAGCGCTCTTGAAAGCCTTGACAGCAGCATCAAGGTTATCGAGGTTGACATAGCAGTCACCTTCGAGCGAAAGAGCTGCGGCTGCGATCACAGTTTCGTTTGAGCTGAATTTACGGGCGTATTCGAGAGCCTTTTGATAATCACCTTTATCATAAAGGAGACAGGCGCTCTGAAGAGCCGCACGGTTGGCAGCATCACCACCCATGTTATCGGCAACATTAAGATACTGAACAAGAGCGGTAGAGTCATTACCGATTACAAGCTGAAGGTCAGCTTTGCCAATTTCATCGTTACCTTTTGTTTTTGAAGGCTCGTGGATAAGATAAACATAGGCGAGCACGAGAGCGACCACGATAGCCACGCCAAGTGTACACCACATGATAACCTTCTGATTTTTCTGGACTTTTTCAGTTACGCTGACAAGGTTGTCATTGAGTTCATCAATACCTGTAGCTTTTTCTTCGGGTTGATTGTTTTTTGCCATTTTTGCTATGATGTTATTTTATTTTCTTATAATAATGTCTAACGACCTGCAAAATTACGCTTTTATTTTCAATTTACAAAAAATAGCCGTCAATTATTACTCGTTGAAATTGGGTTTGGGATAAAAAGATGTTTAATAACACGATTGACACGGGCAATTCCTTATACAATAGCGGTAATCAGGGTGACGTTTGCAATCTATAACTGCGGGTCTACAATTTTGGTGATGTTAACATTTATTATTCTAATGCCCTAAACTTAATCGGATATAAGGCGTTTTCTTAGTATAACACATGAAAATAGAGCTAAAGAAACAACTAAATAATAAATAACCAAAATTCGAAAAATTATGAATCAAGCACCTTTACAAGGTATCAAGGTAGTAGACTTCACCGAGGTACAATCAGGTCCTTCATGTACACAGATGCTGGCATGGCTCGGCGCCGATGTAATCAAAATCGAACGTCCCGGAGTGGGCGACGCAACCCGTAAAGAATTACAGTTTGACCCCAACGAGCCAAGCTATTATTATCTGCAGCTCAACAGTGATAAGAAATCACTCACTCTTGATGCTAAGACTCCTGATGGAAAAGAAATTCTCACCAAACTTATCAAAGAATGTGACATCTTCGTTGAAAACCTACACCCGGGTGCCATGGACAAGCTTGGTTTCAGCTGGGAAGTTGTTCATCAACTCAACCCCAAATGTATTTATGGTACAATCAAAGGTTTCCCCCTTTCTTCAAAGTACAAAGATCTTAAGGCCTACGAACCTGTAGCTCAGGTTACAGCCGGTGCGGCATCAACAACCGGTTGGTTTGACGGCGACTATAACATTCCAACCCAGTCGGGTGCGGCTCTTGGTGACTCAAATACCGGTATGCACCTTCTCATCGGTCTTCTCGCCGCTCTTCAGCAGCGTAACAACACAGGCGAAGGCTGCTACGTTTACCAGTCAATGCACAACGCATGTCTTAACCTTTGCCGAATCAAGACCCGTGACCAGTTGACTCTTGACAAACTCGGTTATCTTACCCAGTTCCCCCAGTATCCTGACGGAAAATTTGGCGATTGCGTGCCCCGTTCAGGAAACATCGAGGGTGGCGGCGTTCTCGGCTGGACTTACAAATGTAAACCTGCCGGTGGTTATGACACGGAAATCGACGCCAACAACTATGTATACATCATTCTTCAGCGTGGTGCCAAAGACTTCGAGCTCGCTTGTCAGGCAATGGGCTTTGAAGACTGGCTCACCAACCCCGACTTCAACACAGCCGATGCACGTGACCGTCACAAACAGGAAATTTATGCACGTATCGGTCAGTGGACTGCCGACAAAACCAAATATGAAGTCACCGAGATTCTTGGTAAATACGGTGTTCCTGTAGGTCCCGTTCTCTCTACCAAAGAAATCATGACCGACGAATCACTCTATGACGGCAATACTCTTGTCAAGATCAATCAGGGTGGCAACATCGGTGAATTTGTGACCGTCGGTTGCCCGTTCACCATGAGCAGCTATCAGCCGGTTTACGGTCCCGCACCTTCACTCGGCGGTAATAACGAAGAAATTCTTACATCACTCGGCTACACTGCCGAACAGCAGGCTCAGTTCAAAGCCAACGGAACAACAAGTCCGTTACCCAAAACCGCAGCAGCAAAATAATCAATGATTCTCAATAAAACCAATGCATTGTCGCCGGTTCGAACCCGAGAGGAACGTTCTGCCGGCAGTGCATTGGTTTTTCACTAAAAACATCACACTTTAATAGATTTAAATTATGGCTAACAATAATACTCAATCGGCCGCTGCTAACGGTTCGACTCCATCTTTTCCCAATCAGGTAACCGGTATGTATATCCTTGCCGAGGCCCTTCACCGTCTCGGTCTAAATGATGTTTACGGTCTGGTCGGCATCCCTGTAACCGAGGTTGCCTACGCAATGCAGAAAGTAGGCATGAACTACTATGGTTTCCGCTTTGAACAGCAGGCCGGTATGGCCGCAGCCACCCACGGCTTTCTCACAAAACAGCCCGGTGTACTTCTCACCGTATCTTCACTCGGCTTCATGAACGGTCTTACCGCCACCACCAATGCTACCGTCAACTGCTATCCTATGATTCAGATTTCAGGAGCAAGCGACCCTCAGATGGTCGACATGGATATGGGTACATATGAACAGCTCGACCAGCTCAATGCAGCCCGTCCCTATGTCAAGGCCGCCTTCCGCTGCAGCCACGCCAAAGATATCCCTGCCGCTGTAGCCCGCGCCTATCGTGCTGCCGTCAGCGGTCGTCCCGGTGGCGTCTATATCGACATGGCGACCCCCGCTCTCGCCGAAATCATGGATCGCGACGAGGCCGAGAAACTTTACTACACTCCGATCGATGTATATACTCCCGTAGCTCCCAACGGCGATGCAGTCAAACGCGCAGCCGAAATTCTTTTGAGCGCCAAACGTCCTGCAATCCTTCTTGGTAAAGGTGCCGCTTATGCTCAGGTTGATGATAAAATCAAAGAACTCGTCGAGACCTACAATATTCCTTATCTCGCCATGTCAATGGCCAAAGGCCTCATGCCTGATAATGGCCCTCTCAGCGCCCTTTCATGCCGTAGCACAATCATGGAACAGGCCGATGTCGTTATGGTTATCGGTGCCCGCATCAACTGGATGCTTCAGTTTGGCCGTGGCAAATGGAACCCCGATGTCAAGTTTATACAGCTCGACGTACAGCCTACCGAAATCGACCGTAACGTGCCTATCGCCGCTCCCGTTGTCGGTGATATGGGACTTTCTCTCGACGCCATCCTCAACGAAATCAAAGGTAAGAAAATGTCGGCCGATCCCAACTGGGTTCCTTCACTTCAGGCCGAAAGCAAAACAAAGAATGCAAAATTTGAGACCCGTCTCAAAGATGCTCTCACAGCTTCACCTATGAATCACTGGAGTGCAATCGCCACAATCAAACCTATACTTGAATCAAATCCCGATGTAATCCTAATCAACGAGGGAGCCAATACGCTTGACGACACTCGTGACTCAGTCGACATGTCGCTTCCGCGCCATCGTGTAGACTGTGCTTCATGGTCAATCATGGGTATGGGTATGGGCTCGACTATCGGCGCGGCGGTCGCCACCGGCAAGAGTGTCGTTGCAGTCGAGGGTGACTCGGCCTTCGGATTCTCGGGCATGGATTTTGCCACAATATGCCGCTATCAGCTCCCCTGCACCGTTGTAGTCTTTAATAACGGCGGTATCTATAACGGTATCGGCGTCAATCCTTCGGGTGCCGACGAGCCTGCTCCTACAACCCTTGACATCAACGCCCGTTATGACAAGATTGGCGAAGCCTTTGGAGCCGCATCCTATTATGTGTCAACTCCCGCCGAACTCTCAAAAGCACTAACCGAAGCTATCGCATCTAAAAAACCGGCGATGATCAATGTTCAGCTTGCCGCCGATTCAGGTAAAGAGAGCGGTCACATCGGTTACCTCAACCCGACCCCGCTGATTGAATACACTGTATAATCAACACGTTTGGACAATAACTATTTAATTTAACAAAATCTCTCTATCATGACCCATATAATTCTATATGCTATAGTCCCTATCGTGGTGATTATGCTTGCGGGATTTATTTCGGGCAAGAAGAATATCTTCTCGGGAGCCGACGCCAAGAAATTTAACAAAGTCGTGCTTGACTATGCCCTCCCGGCCGCACTTTTCGTTTCGATTGTGCAGGCAAGCCGCGAAGACCTCGCCAAAGACCTTAAGCTCACACTGGTGTCTCTCATCGGCATCATGGGCTGCTTCATGCTGGTCTACTTTATTTTTAAATACTGTTTCAAAAAGAATACCGGAGCCGACGCTGCCGTGTCGGCACTTATCAGCGGATCGCCTACAATCGGATTTCTCGGTTTTGCCGTCCTTGAGCCTATCTTCGGTACAACCCCGGCCGTCGCTCTTGTAGTCGCAATCGTCGGTATCGTGGTCAACGCAGTCGGTATCCCTGTCGGGTTGTCACTGATGAACTCCTCGCTCGAGAGCCAGAATCCCGGCTCTACCAAAAAGCAAAGTTCATGGGTGCCTGTCATCAACGCCCTCAAGCAGCCGGTGGCATGGGCTCCTATTCTGGCCGTCATCCTCGTGCTCTGCGGTCTTCACTGGCCGGCATGGCTGAGCCCTTCATTTGACCTGATGGCCAAAGCCAATGCCTCGCTGGCAGTCTTCTCGGCCGGTATCACCCTCTCGTCAATCAAGTTCTCGATCAACTGGCAGGTTGTACTCGGCTCTATCATGAAAATGATTGTGATGCCGCTGGTAGTCCTCATCCTCGGTCTTCTTTTCAAGATGGATCCGTTCAACCTGAAAATGCTTGTCGTCGCAGCGGCACTTCCCCCTGCCTTCTCAGGCATTATCATCGCCGACGAATATGATACCTATACTGCCACCGGTACTTCTTCACTCACACTTAGTGTGATTCTCTTCGTCGGGTTCTGTCCTCTTTGGATATGGCTCACCGACATCGCACTCCGTATGTTCTGATAAGCTCGCATAACAAACCGGATGTTTCCGGTTAACGCAATCCTCCATTACCGCGGCATGGTTTACGACAAAACGTAAATCGTGCCGTTTCTTCTATGTAAAAAAGGGCGGAGTGCCAAGTTTTGACATCCCGCCCAATCAATTATATGCCTTAAATTCAATCGAGTCGACGAGCTCCGTCGCTGATGACTACATCATAGATTTTGGGAGCGTGACCATATTTTTCGGTAAATTTTGCAACAGCAGTCTCTACAAACTTGTCACGCAGGTCCTTACGGACAAGATTGATTGTACAGCCGCCAAACCCGCCGCCCATGATGCGCGACCCTGTCACGCCACACTCGCGGGCAACATCGTTAAGGAAGTCAAGTTCCTCACAACTCACTTCATAATCTTTTGACAGTCCGGCATGGGTCTCATACATCTTACGACCGACCGTGTCATAGTCACCGCGATTGAGAGCATCACAAACATCGAGCACACGCTGTTTTTCCTCAATCACAAATTTGGCACGGAAATAGTCCTCGGCGGTTATATCGCTTTTGACAGCCTCAAGCATTGCCATGTCGGCATCACGCAATGTCTCGAGACCGAGACGATGGGCGACACGCTCACATGATTCACGACGTTTGTTATAGGGCGAGTCGGCAAGCTCGTGTTTTACAACCGAGTCGACAAGAACAAGTTCATAATCCTCGGGATGGAAGGGGAAATATTCATATTCCATTGAGCGGCAGTCGAGACGCATCAGTTTGCCTTCCTTGCCAAACACCGATGCAAACTGGTCCATGATACCACAGTTGACACCACAGTAATTGTGCTCGGTCGACTGGCCTATGCGGGCAAGTTCAAACTTGTCTATGCGGTTGTCGTTAAACATATCGTTGAGAGCAAACGCAAAACATGACTCAAGGGCAGCCGACGAGCTGAGACCGGCGCCGAGGGGGACATTGCCGGCAAAAACGGCATCAAAACCGCGGACAGTGCCACCACGTTTCAATATCTCGCGGCAAACGCCAAAAATGTAGCGTGCCCACGACTGTGAAGGCGCATCGGCCTCGTTGAGACCAAACTCGGCATATTCGTTGATGTCAATCGAGAATACCCTCACCGTCATCGTGTCGTTGGGCCTTATCTCGGCCATGATAACCTTGTCTATCGCTCCGGGAAAAACAAAACCGCCGTTATAGTCGGTATGTTCTCCGATAAGATTGATTCGGCCTGCCGACGCATAAAAAACGCCACTGCCGCCAAAGCGTTCCTCAAAGACTTTTGAAATCTCTTTTTTCATTGTATATAGGATTTTAAGTTATTGTTTTCTACTGATTTTAACTTCTCACAAAGTTAAAACAAAAATTGTAATTAACAAAAAAATAACCGGTCATTTTTCAATATGAAAAAAAATGACTAACTTAGCAAACTCAATTAAATCAACCACCAGTATATTAATTTTTCATTCATTATCACAAAATGGAAAACAAACATAGATATTGCGTCATTATGTGCGGCGGCATCGGCAGCCGCTTCTGGCCTTACAGCCGCACCGACCGCCCAAAACAGTTCATCGACTTTCTTGGCACCGGCCGCTCACTGCTACAGATGACCTATGACCGCATACGCCCCATTATCCCCGAGGAAAATATTCTTGTTATCACCAACGAACGATATGCCGGGCTGGTAAAAGAACAGCTCCCATCGCTGGCCGACTCCCAGATTCTTCTCGAACCCGAGCGTCGCAACACAGCGCCATGCATCGCCTGGGCAACATACCATATCGCGGCCCTCGACCCCGAGGCAAGCGTGATTGTAGCAGCCAGCGACCACCTAATCACCCGCGAGCGTGAATTTGAAAAAAGCATTCTCGACGGTTTTGACTTTGTCGAGAAAAATGATGCGTTGCTCACCCTCGGTATCAAACCCCCCCGCCCCGCGCCGGTCTCTTATACCAATCTCCGAG
>JAIDNJ010000104.1 GCA_029063895.1 Muribaculaceae bacterium
ATAAAAAAACGGTTCCAACCTAATTAATTAGGATTAGAACCATTTAATAATTAATGAGTTATAATATATTAAATATTTAAAAGAAATATAATGGATACATCGGTTAGATACATTATGACAATGAGAATCCATGACATAACCGTTCGCTCATATCTGTAACATTGCCACGATAGGAAAGCAGCCACTATAAGATAAAAAGGAAAAATCCATAGAAATATCTTTTTAAGCTCGGGAAGCGGGGTTGACGACATTGATAATATGAATGGCATCAAAACTACCGGAAGAGCGGCTATGATTATGAGTACCATTACATATACAGGTACTTTTTGGCTGCGTAGTGGGGTATCGTTCATTTCTTTTTTGATTTAATATAGGCAGCAATCGTTTCTTTTATACCGTCGGTCAATGAAAATTTAGGATTAAAACCAAAATCACGTCGTGCATCTTCGATGTCACAGTTCCAGTTGCGCTGTTTCATTATCTTATATTTGTCACGGTTGAGTGTAGATGGCTTGAGTCTTAATTTTCCCCATTTCTCGGCAATATAGCTGACACCATACAGAGCCCATAGAGGCATCTTGACAGGTACAACAATTTTATGACCGAGTTGATCGGCTACGATCTTGCGGAATTCTTCCTGTGTGTAGGAACGACCCTCGGCTATATTATATTTTTTATTGATTGCTTTTGGTGACTCAAGGGCATCAAACATGGCGTTGACCAGGTCGTCGACATAAATGAATGTAAGCATCTGACGCTTGTATCCAACTCCAAAATCAAAATGGGAGTCAATTGATTTTATCATCATCAGATAATCTTTTTCGTGAGGACCATATACACCGGTGGGACGGAATATCACATAAGGAATACCCGCCATAAGCTCAAGGTAGTTTTCCGACAAAATTTTTGATAGTCCGTAAGCTGTGTTTGGATTTGGGGTAATACTGTTGTCGGCCTGAGTATAATTTTTCTCATCCCAGGGACCGAGAGCCGACAAACTGCTCATATACAAAAACTTCTCGGGTACCTTGTCTATGGTTTTTAAAGTCTCTACAAATGTGCGCAAATAGGTAAAATTGATACGCTTGAAATCGAGAAAATTAATACATTTTGTAGCTCCGAGATTATAGATTATATAATCCCATTTTTGTCCCTCGGGAAGAGCTTCATTCAATGATTTTTTAACAGCCTCGGGGTCATCATAGTCAATGACTACAAAGTTGAGAGACGGATCATCGAGATAGCGGCGAGAGGTCGACTCGCGCACGGCTACCCATGTTTTATATCCGCGGCTGAGCGATGTTTTGGCAATAAAACCGCCAATAAAACCGCCTGCGCCGACTATCAGTATTTTTTTCTGCGACATTGTTGGTTTAGTGTTGTAATGATTCAGTCTTTTTTTGTTTTGCGTCGTCCGCTACCCTTGACAACTCTGAGAACCTGGGCCGATCGTGCAGGTAAATATAGCTTGAGCCATTCCTTGCCGAGCGGAGTGTAAAGATCATCGGGAACGGTGAAATGTTCCACATTCATGTCTATATTGTCAAATCCGCCAAATTGTGATTGGTCGGTCGACATCACAACTTTATATTTTCCGGCCGGAGCGAGGATACCGTAGTCGGTAAATGATTTGGAGGGGTTGAAGTTGAAAACAAAGACGAGATTTCCCCGCTTGAAAGCGAGTATCTGGTCATCATCTTTTTCCCAAAGTTTTTCAATAGGAAGAGCCTGAAAATTGGTGATATGAGATACAAGCTCAATCATGGCGTTGTCAAATCGGTTGAGATATTTGTATTGTAAATCATCACGATCGACAAGATCCCACTGACGGCGGGCATATTTATAGCTCCAACCGTTGCCTTCACGTGGGAAATCGATCCACTCGGGATGACCAAACTCATTGCCCATGAAGTTGAGATAACCTCCGTTGATTGTTGAAAGCGTCACGAGTCTTATCATCTTGTGGAGCGCCATACCTCGTGCAACGGTCATATTATCGTCACCGATCATCATGTGCCAGTACATTTCCTTATCTATAAGACGGAAAATGACGGTTTTATCACCTACGAGAGCCTGGTCGTGGCTTTCAACATATGATATTGTTTTCTCGTCACTACGTCGGTTGGTAAGTTCCCAAAAAATAGACGTAGGATGCCAGTCTTCATCTTTTTTCTCCTTGAGAGTCTTGATCCAGTAGTCGGGAATACCCATAGCCATGCGGTAATCAAAACCAATACCTCCATCTTTGAAAGGAATGGCAAGGCCTGGCATACCGCTCATCTCCTCGGCTATGGTGATAGCGTGGCGGTTTATTTCATGAATAAGTTTGTTAGCGAGTGTCAGGTAGGTGATGGCGTTGACATCCTGTCCGCCGTTATAGTAGTCGTCATAAGATCCGAACGCCTGCCCAAGACCGTGATTATAATAGAGCATCGAAGTCACACCGTCAAAGCGGAAACCGTCAAAATGATATTCTTCAAGCCAATATTTGCAGTTTGAAAGAAGAAAGTGGAGTACTTCATCTTTTCCATAATCAAAGCATAGAGAGTCCCATGCCGGATGTTCGCGGCGCGAGTCGCCGTAGAAATATAGATCATAGCTTCCGTCGAGTCGGCCCAGTCCCTCGTTTTCGTTTTTGACAGCGTGACTGTGTACAATATCCATGATTACGGCAATACCCATCGAATGGGCGCGGTCAATAAGCGATTTCAATTCTTCGGGAGTACCGAAACGACTCGAGGCAGCATAGAAGTTTGAAACATGGTAGCCAAACGATCCATAGTAGGGATGCTCCTGAATTGCCATAATCTGGATAGCATTATATCCGTCAGCAGCTATGCGGGGTAAGATATTGTCACGAAATTCGACGTAAGTGCCGACACCCTCTTTTTCCTGAGCCATACCTATGTGACACTCATAGATGAGAAGCGGACGTACATCGGGAGTGAAATCATGATCTTTCCACTTGTAGGGATGCTCCGGATTCCAAATCTGAGCCGAAAAAAGATGAGTATTTTCATCCTGAACCACTCGGGTTGCATAGGCCGGAATACGTTCTCCTCTCTCTCCATTACCCCAGTGAACCATCATCTTATAGAGTTGCCCGTCTTTCATTGCATCGGGTCCTACATTGAGTTCCCACACACCGTTATCACCGCGGTGAAGGCGGAAACGTTCTATTTCTTGCCAGTCAGAAAAATCACCGACGAGATATATATCAGTAGCATTTGGAGCCCATTCTCTGAAAGTCCATGTTTTATCGGGATTGCGATGTAGTCCGAAAAATTTGTAAGCATTGGCAAAATCGATGAGCGATCCGGCTTCAGAAGTCAGTTCGCGTTCCTTATTGATTGCATCGAGGTGACGGCCGTTGATAGCTTCGGCAAACGGTTCGAGCCAGGGATCGTTTCTCAGCAGAGAGAGTTCTTTTTTCTTCATATATGACGAGTTATGAGTTCTACATAATGATATCCGACAAAATTAACAAATTAAATTAACAAATAGATTACCGACCTTTAATTTTTTAACTTTTTAGCAATCAAAAAATTAAGATAACCAATAAAATAATGTTAAAATAAAAAACTTTTTCAACTGTGTATCAAAATTATTGCTAACTTTGCATCCACAAAATACAAACCCGCGCATGTGGCGTAATGGTAGCCGCGTTAGACTTAGGATCTAATGTCTCAGGACGTGGGGGTTCGAGTCCCTTCATGCGCACTAACAATAGGCTGTGTCTAAATAGACGCGGCCTTTTTTTGTAACATGCTGTAAAACATAAAACAAATAAGGTGTATCAAATAAGCATTTATCAGTTTTTGTAGGGACGTGCCTTTGAAGTGACCCCAAAAAGTTGGACGGATTAAACATTAACCAGTTATTGAAAGAGTTCGATATTGTACCGGACTCT
>JAIDNJ010000105.1 GCA_029063895.1 Muribaculaceae bacterium
TACAATATCGAACTCTTTCAATAACTGGTTAATGTTTAATCCGTCCAACTTTTTGGGGTCACTTCACTTTGGCACGTTAGAGATGTAAATATCTTTAAACCAGCTCCTTCTCATCAACAGCACGTCCCTACATCAATGAATTAAAGACACTATTCCGGTTACGAACCACCTTCACTTTCTCACTCCGACATTACACAACTCATAATCAATATATTAATCAAAGTACTTACATTTAAAAATTAACAAACAATGAAACGATTTCTCACATTGTTATTTTTTTATCTTATTATCGCTTCACTTATGAAAGCCGATACAAGTAAAGAAGATCGTATCTACATATTATCAACAGTGTGGCGGAATGTTAGAGATAATTTTGCGTTTCCACATCATTTTGAAAAGAATAATCCGGATAGCCTGTTTAAAGCCTTTATTCCAAAGATAATGAGCGCTGATTCCGAGAAAGCATTCTCATTATTGATGACCGAGTTTCTTGCTAAATTTAATGATGGACATACTCGCTTTTTTAGCGATGCTCCATCAGCCACTGTTCCTATAAAATTCATCGGCATTGAAAATAAAGTGATTGTCAACAATATAAATAAAGAATACATCAATAAAATACCCTTAGGAAGTCAACTTGTAAAAATCGACGGACAACCGATTTCCGAATTTCTCCAATCGTCCATCTATCCTTATATTGCGGCAGGAAATAATGAATGGAAATTTAGAAAATCTTTAGATTCTTTCCTTAATGGAGAAGTTGGCACTAAAGTTACTTTAGAATTTCTAACACCAAAACATCAAACTGAAACAATTACACTTGCTCGAGTTGATCAAAAAACATTAGACTCCTACACATGGGCACAAGTTGAGAATAAAAAAAATACTTTTGTAGAAAAGTTGGCAGGAAATATTTTATATATGCGCATGGCGACATTTACAACGCCCGACGAAGTCAAGCATGTATTCACAGAAAACCTACCTCGGTTGCTTAATTCAAAAGGGGTAATCTTTGATATTCGTAATAATCGAGGTGGAACTGATGAATGTTGGAATCCGATTATTTTTGACCACGTTGCACCCAATGATATAGATCAGCATAAAGCCATCACAATGAAATGTAGAGTTTCTAATGCTGCATTTCAAGAATATGGACACCGAATTCCTCAGATAAAAGATTTCGCAAGTGAAACAGCAATGGAAAAAGTGCGGACTATTGGGACCTATTTCAGTCAAACTCCTGATTCACTCAAAATTAAATGTCCCATAATAATACTAATCAACGGATATACCGGCTCAGCTGCTGAAGATTTTGCGGTCACAATGAAAAATCTGAATTTGGCAAAATTAGTGGGGGCTAATACCACCGGAGTAATCTCACATCCACGATATTTCACTCTACCGGGGGGATATCATTACGGTCTATCCACTTGGGCATTTCTCAATCCTGACGGTACCGGCATAATCGACACAGGAATAATCCCTGATATTAAAGTTGATCTCACAGTTGAAGATCTGATAAATAATCATGATTCTCAACTCGAAAAGGCAATCGAAATATTACAGAATACATCGGCTGGATAACTTATGCTACTCAAAACTTTGAGTTAACCGATATCTGGATTCGACTTATCAGGCCTTTTATTATCATGCCTTTTTCATTCCGGCCATCGTCGAATTATAATACCTTACATCCCCCGTCACCTCTTCACCTACAAACGGAGGTAACTCCACTCGGCAATCCTCGCTTTCAAGTTCGACTTCGGCCACAACAAGACCGTCATATGCTCCTTCAAACACATCAACCTCCCAACGACAGCCGGCATAATCCACATTATAGCGACATTTTTTTATAACAGTCCCCTCCGTAACACGGTCAAGCATCTCGCGGGCATCGGCAATCGTTATCTCATATTCCCACTCGTCACGCACCGCGCCGTCATTCAACCCTTTGACAGTCAGGAAAGCATGATCATTCTTGATTCTGACCCTGACCGTTCCCTCGGGGCGAAGGGAGATATATCCCTGCTCCAGCCTGTCCACTCGACCGGCCATCGATTCAAAACTGCGATTCTTGACAAGAAACTTGCGCTCAATTTCTTTACCCATACTTATTTTTCAGTTATTATTCAGGCATGTTATTGATAATCTCGACCGCGCGGTCATAGTCCCGCGCTCTCACCAGCAACCTTATCCCGTCGGTCCAGTTGGTCGCTACCGGATAAATAGTCGATATAAGGCTGTTTACAACCCACGACTCGATCCCTTCATTGGCAAGCACACCTTTGGTGATATAGGCCTCTCCAATCGTTCCGAATGTCGCCACGACCATCGATTCATCGCTCTCTTTTGACATATATTTCTATTTATATTTTATTCATAGCAAATATACAAATTATTTGATTAACATTGATTCTCTACTCAAAAATAGTTATCTTTGCAATATAATATCTTTAAATTCGCACTTATGTCACGACCTCTCATACTCATCAGCAATGACGACGGTATCGACTCGCCGGGTCTTCACCGTCTTGTCGACTGTGTAACTCCATTTGCCGACGTTGTTGTCGCCGCCCCCGATGGCCCCTGTTCAGGCAAATCAGCCGCCATGACTGTCAACGCCTCTATACGCATCAACGAGCACCCCGACTATAATGGAGCCGTCATGCGGTCGGTAAGCGGAACTCCGGTCGACTGCGTGAAAATAGCCATGCACAATATTCTGACCCGACGTCCCGACCTTATGCTCTCAGGCATCAACCACGGTTCAAACGCCGGTAACTCGATCGTTTATTCAGGAACGATGGGAGCCGCGATGGAAGCCTGCATGATTGGTATTCCCGCTATCGGTTACTCATTGCTGAGCCATGCAATCGATGCCGATTTCAGCGAGACTCTACCCTATATTGCTCAAATTACAAAAGCCGTGCTTGACAAAGGACTTCCCCACGACGTGTGTCTCAACGTCAACTTCCCTGCCCGCTGCAAAATCGAGGGTCTCAAGGTAGTCCGTGCAGCCGATAGCCACTGGACCGAAGAATACCGCCGCTACGAAGACCCGCACGGTCGCCCCTTCTACTGGCTCACAGGCCATATTGTCAACGAGGAACCTGACAATCCCGACACTGATCTATACTGGCTCGACCGCAATTACGCAACAGTTGTCCCTGCCCGGGCCAACCGCAACGCTGTCGATGCTATCGGTTTCATGAAAGATATTCTATGACTTTTTAGACCGGGTGCTGAAACTATCGGAAACCTTGCCGCGTCTAACAGTCAGTAACTTATTTATTCAACCTTCTTATCCAATCAACATGTCACTACTGACAGTCAACGATGTTTCAAAACATTATGCCGGCCACACGGCCCTCGACCATGTTTCGCTTGAAGTCAACGAGGGGCGCATCTACGGCCTTCTCGGGCCTAACGGAGCCGGCAAGACGACCCTCATACGCATCATCAACCACATAACCGCTCCCGACTCGGGACTGGTTTCCTTTGACGGGCATCCCCTCACCCAAAACGACGTTGTCAATATAGGCTACCTCCCCGAGGAACGCGGCCTTTACAAAAAAATGAAGGTGGGTGATCAGGCCCTTTTCTTTGCCCGGCTCAAAGGATTGTCCAAAGCCGATGCCACCGCCCGACTCAAAGAATGGTTTGAACGACTTGAAATTTCTGACTGGTGGAACAAAAAAGTCGAGGAACTTTCCAAAGGTATGGCCCAGAAAGTACAGTTCATCGTCACCGTTCTACACCGACCCAAGCTACTCATTTTTGACGAACCGTTCTCAGGCTTTGACCCTATCAATGCCAACATTCTCAAACGCGAAATTTTACGATTGAGATCCGAAGGCGCCACCGTCATCTTCTCGACCCACAACATGAGCAGTGTCGAGACCATCTGTGACGACATCACCCTCATCAACAACTCCCGCAACATTCTCACCGGCAATGTCGATGAAATCCGCACCCGCCTGGGTCGCGACCGATACAAAATCACATTTGAGGGTGACCCACGGGCTCTCCTCGCCGCTCTCGGTGACAATCTTGCCGAACATACCGACGAGATTATTTCTGAACGCGAGAACTCTGTCACCCTCCGTGTAACTCCCGGTTTCTCGCGCCGCGACCTGCTCCGCACCGCCACTGATGCCGTCGATGTCACATCGTTCGGTTCGGCACTCCCCTCGATGGACGAAATTTTCATCTCTACCGTTCAACAATTCAATCAAAACAACTGAAAATGGGCAACAATATATGGCTCGTGATTCGTCGCGAATACACCGAGCGAGTCTCCAAAAAATCATTTATAATCACCACTATACTCGTGCCGTTGCTGATGGTGCTTCTGATGTGCGTGCCGGCTCTCCTCGCCGTCTTCCACACTTCCGACACTCAGGTCTATGCCGTTCTCGACCGCAGCGGCATTGTCGCTCCTGAGCTCACCGACGGCGAGTCGGTCACCTTTGTAAGCGTCAATATGCCTCTTGACTCCCTCAAGGCCGATGATGCCTTTGCCGGCGTCCTCGTTATCGGGTCGCGTATTCTCGATAACCCCGCCGATGTCCAGCTATACATCCACGGACCCGGCTCAATGGATACCGAATCCTACATTTCAAAACAAATCAAATCAATTGTCGAGGCTAAACGGCTTGAAGCCTACAACATAGCAAATCTTGACCAGATTCTCGACAACATTCGCGCCAATGTCATCCTCTCGACCTACCGCCTCGACAAAGAAGACGAATCATCCACATCTACAATGGTTTGCTTTGCCCTCGGCATCATGATGGCCTTCCTCCTCTACATGTTCCTCCTCATATATGGACAAATGGTGATGACCTCCATCATCGAGGAAAAAAATAACCGTGTACTTGAGATTATCGTCTCTTCAATCCGCCCCGAGCAACTAATGCTTGGCAAGATTGTCGGCATCGGCCTTGTCGCCCTCACCCAAATCGTGATATGGATGGCAATTCTCTCGACACTCGTCGGCGTAGTCATGCCCATGCTCATTCCGGCCGATGTAGCCGCCCAGATGTCGGCACTCAATGCCGGCAGTCTTGACCCTGCCAGCGCTTCTGTCGATATCGACCTTCTGCAAACGATATCGATGCTCGGCAACATTGGCTACATGATCACCCTATTCATTTATCTCACCATCTTCCTTATCGGCGGATTCCTCCTTTACGCGACCATCTTTGCGGCTATCGGTTCGGCCGTCGACAACATTCAGGATGCATCTCAGCTCTCTTCAATCCCCACTATACCCATCATCGCAGCCATCGTCTGTGCCACCACTATCGGTACCGACCCCAACTCCTCGCTGGCGATGTGGCTGTCGATGTTCCCCTTCACCTCCCCTATGATTATGGTTGTCCGCATTCCATTTGGCATTCCCACATGGCAAATCTGGGTATCGATAGTCATTCTCTTTGCCACTTTCCTCCTTATGGTTTGGATCGCTGCAAAAATCTATCGTGTCGGTATCTTTATGTATGGCAAGAAACCATCCATAAAAGAACTCATTCGCTGGGCCCGCTATAAATAATTTTTTCAACCCGATATTTTATGGCTACCAAACTAAACTACCGCAAAACCACGGTCGACGACCTGCCCGACGTCATGCCCCTTTATGAAAACGCCCGACGCTTCATGGCAGCCAACGGCAATCCCAACCAGTGGATTAACGGTTACCCTGCCGTCGAGCACATCAAGGCCGACATCGACCGTGGCGTTTCCTATGTAGGCTTTACACCCTCAGGGCAACTTGCCGTCGTGTTCAGTTTTATCCTCGGTGCCGACCCTACATATGCGGTTATTGAGGGAGATTGGCTCAATGACGAGCCCTACGGTACAATTCACCGTATTGCTTCAGCCGGAATCATGCGCAATGCCGGGGCCGACGTCATTGATTTTTGCGGGTCGATAAGCGACAATCTCCGCGCCGACACACATCACGACAATCATCCAATGCAACAACTTCTGCTTCGCAACGGATTTAAACACTGCGGCACCATCCATCTCCTTGACGGCCGTCCGCGACTCGCCTATCATCGTAAAAAACAGAATGACTGACACGTCTCAACCATCCTGATATCTATTATAGATTTAAACCATCAAAAATCCCTCAATAAGGGATTTTTTATATTTGAAAAAACACTCCGGTCATGAACATCAAATCCATCACCATCACTTCACTGCTTTTAATAACATCTATACATTATAACAATATGAAAGCAACCGGCCCGGTTGATTCCATAGATCAACCGGTCGAGCGATCTCTTGTTTTCCATCCTGGCGAATATGATTCCCGATTCTATCGCATCCCGGCAATCGTGGTCGCTAAAAACGGTGACATTGTAGCCGTGGCCGACAAACGTATCGACAGCCAGCGCGACTTGCCCGGAAAAATCGATATTGTTTGCCGTCGGTCTTCCGACGGGGGCAAAACATGGTCACCCTACTCTACTGTAATAGCCCACGACTCGATCGGAGGCTTTGGCGACCCCGCTCTCGTTGTCGACCGGAAATCGGGTGACATTCTCTGCATTTCCACCCACGGAAACGGACTATGGCAAAAAACGCCGGGACATATCATGGTCTCCCGCTCAACCGATAACGGTCTGACATGGCTCCCCCCCGTCGAGATCTCAGACCAACTATATAACGCTCCCGGAGCACCCATTCAGAACGTTTCGGGTGCCTTCGCTTCATCGGGTGGAGCCCTCTCCACGTCATCAGGACGCCTCATGTTTGTTCTCGTTGTGAGAAAAGCGGGAGAGCCTCGTAATGCACCATTTCAATGCCGCGCCATTTTTAGTGACGACAGCGGTCACACGTGGCACGTATCCCCCCTTTGGCCGGCTACCGACTCGGGCGACGAATCCAAGGTCGTCGAACTTGCCGACGGTTCATTAATAATGAGTATACGCAACCGCCATTCGGGACACCGACTTTTCAGCCGTTCATTTGACGGCGGCATCACTTGGAGCAGTGCATCTGAAGTCTCAGACCTCATTGACCCGGCTTGCAACGGAGACATTCTTCTTTACAACCGTGACGGCCACGACCTGCTGTTGCAATCCCTGCCGGGTTCCCCAAAAAAACGCGTCGATGTCACCGTCTATGCCAGCAAAGACAACGGGGCGACATGGCCGGCAGCCCGTAAGATCACATCAGGGCCAACATCCTACTCGGCCATGACCGTCCTTCCCGACGGCTCGATAGGGATGCTCACCGAGGAAGATACCGACCTCCCCGGCAAACCTATAGCCATCTGGTTCAACAAAATTCCATTGAATCATATTTTAAGCGGAAATGACAAACCATCACAAACTTCTGTAAATAAATAAGTTAAGTAAATATACATACATTCACAAAAAAAATTATAAAAAAAATTTCATTTCGATAAACCTTTTTCAAACAGCAGTTGTTATAATATCAAAAGTTAGAAAAACTGAGAATAGTAAAACAAATTATTAACCACAAAACAACAACTATTTATATGAAAAAAGCTGTTTTTATGATTGCTCTCATGCTCGGTAGCGTGGCTGCATTCGCTCAGAAACCCGACAAGAACGAAATGAATCAAATGAAATCTTTCTTGTCACAAGGAACAAACGCCGAGGCTCTTAACATCACAGACCTCAATTCACCCGCAACTTGGGAAGGCGTAACATTTGCCAACGGACACATCACCGAAATCAACTGGAAAGACAAAAAACTCACCGGTGATCTCAACCTCTCAAACTTCTCTGCACTGACTAAAGTTGACGTTTCTCGTAATAAACTCAACTCTCTCAACCTTAACGGCGCTGCTGCTCTTACCGACCTCAACGCTTCTCGCAACGAGCTCAAAACTATCAACATGGACGGTTGCTCACAGCTCTCTACTGCAAACATCTACAAAAACCGTCTCACCGAGCTCTCTCTCAACGACACCAAGTTCCTCCAGAACATGAACTGCTCTAACAACTACTTCGTGTCACTCAACTTCTCTAATCTGCCAAACCTCAAGACTCTCAACTGCCAGGGTAACCACCTCGAAAGCCTTATGGTTGACGGTTGCACCGCTCTCAAAAACCTCTACTGCGGCTACAACAAACTCTCTGCTCTCAACCTCATGGGTGTAGAAAGCCTCACCAACCTCAACGCTGACAACAACGAGATTTCTTCTATGATTATCTCCGGTCTTCCCTCGCTGAGCTCGCTCATCTGCTCTGACAACCGCATGACCACTCTCGGTGTCCGCAACTGCAACGCTCTTCTTGACCTCGTTTGCTCTTACAATGACTTGACTACTCTCGATGTTCAGGGTTGCCCCAACCTGCTCTTCGTAGACTGCTCATACAACGACCTCGTTAACCTGTCACTCACAAACCAGACTTTCCTCCAGCGTCTGCTTTGCAACAACAACCAGCTTAACATGCTTGATGTATCATTTGACACCAACCTCACCTACATCAACTGTCGTTACAACGTACTCACAGATGTCCGTACTATCGGATGTGACAACCTCCACATGATTGCATGTCAGTGGAACTACTAATCTACCGGTTTTCTAACTAATGGTAACCCCTTCGGAACTTGTGAGTCCGGAGGGGTTACTTCTTTTATATCCGTAATTATCTCATACCGTTAAATTTATTTCCTTTTTTTATTGCATATTCAAAAAGTTATGACTACCTTTGCACTCCGTAAAATAGCAAATCAATAACGAAATATATAACGGCAATGAAAAGAACATTTCAACCTTCTAACAGAAAGAGAGTTAACAAGCACGGTTTCCGCGAAAGAATGGCTACTGCCGATGGACGCAAAGTACTTGCTCGCCGCCGCGCAAAAGGTCGTGCACGTCTGACCGTATCTGACTCTATCGCAAGCAAATAATAATGATCGCTTGGTAAATTCATAGCCGGCGGACTCTTTAACAAAGGAGCCCGCCTTTGCTATATTATACCTTTTGCCATTATTGTTTACTTCTTAAAATTTGCCAGTCCCAAACTTTTATTGTAATTTCGCACCGTAATATTCACCACGATATTTACCTTGTTCAATCCATTATAAAACACTAACAGTTCTGTTATGATTAACGATTCTAAGCTGATGAACTCGGCTGCCGACAACATCAGAGTCCTTGCCGCTTCAATGGTCGAAAAAGCCAAATCGGGTCACCCGGGAGGGTCGATGGGTGGAGCTGACTTTGTTAACGTCCTCTTCTCCTCATTCCTCATTTATGACCCCGACGATGCAAACTGGTTCTGCCGTGACCGTTTCTTCCTTGACCCGGGCCACATGTCGCCAATGCTTTACAGCGTTCTGGCCCTGACCGGCAAGTTTACTATCGAGGAGCTTCAGCAATTCCGTAGCTGGGGAAGCGTAACTCCCGGACACCCCGAGCTCAATCCCCAACGAGGAATCGAAAATACGTCAGGTCCCCTCGGCCAGGGTCACACAATGGCTGTCGGAGCCGCTATCGCCGAGCGATTCTTCCAGGCTCGTTTTGGCGATATCGTAGCTCACAAAACTTATGCATTCATTTCAGACGGCGGTATTCAGGAAGAGATCTCCCAGGGTGCCGGTCGTCTTGCAGGATATCTGGGCCTTAGCAACCTCATCATGTTCTTTGACTCAAACAAGGTTCAGCTCTCAACCGACGTTGACGCCGTCACTACCGAGGACTATGCCGCCAAATATCGCGCTTGGGGTTGGAACGTTATCGAAATCAACGGTTGTGACCCCGATGCTATCGCCGGTGCTATCACTGCCGCTCAGAATGAAAAAGAACGCCCCACCCTCATCATCGGTAACACCATCATGGGTAAAGGATGTGTCACTGCCGACGGTCAGAACTTTGAGGGCAAATGCAGTACCCACGGCCAACCCCTCAGCAAGTCGGGGGCCGACTACAAGGCTACCGTTGCCAATCTTGGCGGTGACCCCGAAAATCCCTGGGTTATACGTCCCGAGGTTGCCGACCTGTATAACAAACGTGCCGACGAGCTTCGCAAGATTGTAGCCGAGCGCAAAGCCGCCTTCAACGAGTGGGCAAAAGCC
>JAIDNJ010000106.1 GCA_029063895.1 Muribaculaceae bacterium
TTTTCTTCAAAGCTATGTTTCATAATAAAACTACACTCCAAAAGTTTTATGTCTAACTTTTGGGGTGCAGTTCATATATCGCGTCCCTACAAGCCCGCACGTCCCCGATGGGTATATTGAGTTATTTCCCTGTATCTAAAATGAAAAGGCGGCGCATCGGGTTGACGCGCCGCCTTGTTATGCTTGATTATGTTGTTTCAGAATCAGAGCTGGGGACCTGCTGCTACGAGAGCTTTACCGGCTTCGTTGTGTTCAAACTTCTTGAAGTTGTTGATGAACATTTCAGCGAGTTTGGTAGCTTTTTCTTTCCAGATTTCGGGATTTGCGTAGGTGTCGCGGGGATCGAGGATTTTGGGATCTACGCCGGGGAGTTCGGTGGGAACTACGAAATCAAAGATGGGAATTACTTTGGTGGGAGCAGTGAGAATCGAGCCGTCGAGGATGGCGTCGATGATACCACGGGTGTCGCGGATAGAGATACGTTTGCCCGAACCGTTCCAGCCGGTGTTCACGAGATAGGCTTTGGCACCGCTCTGTTCCATACGTTTAACGAGTTCCTCGGCATATTTGGTGGGGTGGAGCGAAAGGAACGCTGCGCCGAAGCAAGCCGAGAAGGTAGGAGTGGGTTCGGTGATACCGCGCTCTGTACCGGCGAGTTTCGAAGTGAAGCCCGAGAGGAAGTAATATTTTGTCTGCTCGGGAGTCAGGATAGAAACGGGAGGAAGCACGCCAAATGCATCGGCCGAGAGGAAGATAACGTTCTTGGCGGCTGGGCCGTGGCTGCCCGGGGCGATTTTGTCGATGTGGTCGATAGGATAAGAAACGCGGGTGTTCTCGGTCACGCTCTTGTCGGCGAAGTCGATTTTGCCTTCAGTGTCAACGGTAACGTTCTCGAGGAGAGCGTCGCGACGGATAGCTTTGTAGATGTCGGGTTCGCTTTCTTTGTCGAGGTTGATAACCTTGGCATAGCAACCGCCTTCATAGTTGAAGACACCGTTGTCGTCCCAGCCGTGTTCGTCGTCACCGATGAGGAGACGTTTGGGGTCGGTTGAAAGGGTGGTTTTGCCTGTGCCCGAGAGACCGAAGAAGATGGCGGTGTTCTCGCCGTTCATGTCGGTATTGGCCGAGCAGTGCATAGAAGCGATGCCGCGGAGGGGGTTGTAGTAGTTCATGATAGAGAACATACCTTTTTTCATTTCACCACCATACCATGTGTTGATGATGAGCTGCATGCGCTCGGTGAGGTTGAAAGCAACGCAGGTTTCCGAGTTGATGCCGAGTTCTTTCCAGTTTTCAACTTTAGCTTTAGAAGCGTTGAGAACCACGAAGTCGGGGGTGAAGTTGTCGAGCTCTTCTTTGGTGGGGCGAACAAACATGTTGGTCACGAAGTGGGCCTGCCATGCTACTTCCATAACGAAGCGAACGGCAAGACGGGTGTCTTTGTTTGTACCGCAGAAAGCGTCAACTACATAGAGGGTTTTATCGCTGAGTTCTTTGTCGGCGATAGCCTTGAGAGCGTCCCAGGTAGCGGGAGTGATGGGTTTGTTGTCGTTTTTGTATTCTTCAGATGTCCACCAGATTGAATCACGGGTAGCATCGTCCATAACGAAGAATTTATCTTTGGGTGAGCGGCCGGTGTAGATACCTGTCATGACGTTAACGGCGCCGAGCTCGGTTTCCTGACCTTTTTCATAGCCTTCGAGACCGGGTTTGGTTTCGTCGATAAACAGTTCGTTCCAAGAGGGATTGTGGATCACCTGCGCTCCGGTGATGCCATACTTTGATAAATCGATAGTGCTCATTGTATAAAATGATTAAATATGAAAATATGGAATAATTGTACCTTATATTAGAAATTTGTGCAAAGATAATGAGAAATTTCGGGTTTTGCTAATTAAATTATGGAAATTTTTCCCTATTAATTATTTTTCACGTTTGGGGTTTACAAAAATCTCGCAAAATCCTTTTTCCACTTTACTATTTGCATTGTTATTAACGACTGATTGTGTGCTTTTGTTTATGGTTTTGACTTTTTAACCATCTCACAGATTGTCGTTATCGACGATTTGGGTGGAAAATGTCTGTGATTTTGATGTGGCGGGGTTGTCGGGATGATGCTGAGGGCTTTTAATTCTTGAAAAATTTCTTGATTCGGGCCAGGGTTGCTTTTTCGTTGATGTAGTTGTTGAGCTGGCGTGCTGCTTCGGTCTTGACGTCGTTTGGGTCAAGATTGCATTGACGGGCAAAATGGCCGGCGAGCTCCTGGTTCTGGTCAAGATCGGTGGTGATTGCCCGGAACATTCTCATCATTTTGGATTGGTCGGTAACGCCAAATTCCATGCGGTTGAGGTCGACAAGATAGAATTTGAATGAGCCGTTGCTGTCGCGCTCAAAAAGAATATTGCCAGGTGAGAAGTCACGATGATATATTTGTTTGTCAATCAGTTCTTTCATGAAAGCTGCCAAGGAAGAAAGCAGTGCATCTTTAAATGGGAAATTGTCCCAGTCGCGCACCGTCTCAAGATGGTCCATCTGTTGACTCAGGTAGTAGCTTCGGGTGAGCCGTCCCCCCTCCTTAATCTCGATGTAGGCCATTGGCTGGGGTGTGTTGATCCCCATGTCGAGAAGGCGCATGGCGTTTTCATAGGAGCGTCGTGCTTTGCTAGGTCTCAGGGTTGTGTAGACATAATTGTTGGGAAATGATGGCGCGCGGAATGCTTTTATGTTGATGTCGGTGCTCCGGTCGTTGACGGCATATACGGTGTTACGTCCTTTATATATTATCCTGGCGTTGGACGGAATGATACCATTTGCAAATTGTGATACAAGGTCCGGATGGTTTTGTCGGCAGGTGTCCGACATCTCTATTCGTCTTTTAGTCATTTGCCTTTCCTGTCTTTAATGATTTGGCGGGCGGTTTTATAGGCCTTTTTGGTCGCGAGATATTCGTCGCGGCAAATTGCCCGCCCCTCGGCTCCGTCAAGGATTCCGCCTTTACCTATATAATAATGAAGCCATGATTTCAATCCCTTTATTGTTGGGGTGAGCGGACCAACGCTGCTGTTGGTTGCCGCGATAACATTTGCGCCGATGAGAGCGTGTGACATCATTTTTTCGTGATATTCATCTGACGTTATACATCGGTAGTGCAGGATGTCACCCTCGACATCGCGTGGTTGCAGTGAGTCGGGAAAAATGACTTTTTCAAAAACGTCGCGCAGGTCCCATGTCGCATAGCTTTTGTCAAACAGTCTGATCTGGGGGTCGGGATACCATCCGCAGTGGAGTATGGGGCGTTCACAATAGAAGTTCATCCTCGAGAAACGGTACACGCGATGGTCAAGACCTTTTTCTTTGAGATTGATTAACGAATTGCGGAGGGCCGGTGACAGCACCTCGTCGGCGTCTATTGAAAGTATATAGCGGTTGGTGGCAAGCGAAGTCGCAAACTGACGTTGGGCGCCAAAGCCACTGAAAGGCCGGCTTACAACGCGGCATCCCATGCTTTGGCAAATTTCGGCGGTCTTGTCGGTTGATTCCGAGTCGACGACGATTATCTCGTCGGCGATGCCCTCAAGTGATTTGATACATCGCGCTATGTTTTTTTCTTCGTTCCGTGAAATTATTACGGCTGAGATTGGTGTCACTGTAAGTTTGTTTTTGTTAGGAATACAAACTTAATCAAATTTTTTGAAAATGGGTGTATATTTGTTGTAAAATAACCCTCATGCATGCCAATTAGTGGCATTAGGAGAGTCGGGATTTGGAATCGGGCTTCATTTTCATGTAATGGACACGTGTTTCCTTGTCAAGATGCTCGATGGCATATCGTAGGGCTGTCCGTGGCATCGAGGGTGCAAACCGGTCAAGAAAGTTGATTAGCGCCTCTCTGTTTTTCTTTCCTGTTTCACGTAGCATCCATCCGGTGGCTTTGTGGATGAGCGGGTGTTTGTCGCCGAGGTATCGTTCTGACAACATCAGGGCAGGGGAGTGGTTACCTTTTCTTATCATCATCAGAGTTGCTACTATCGCGATTCGTCGGTCCCATATCGACTCGGCGTAACTGAGCCGGTCGATTGTCGTGGCATCATAGTTTTCGTTCCAGTAGTCACCGACGATATATGGTGCCGAGAGGTCTACGAGATCCCAGTTGTTGATCGCGGCTGTGTGGTCAAGATAGAATCTGACGATATCGGCACGCATCGTTTTTTGTTTTTTATATTTCTCGACCAGCGCGAGCAGGCCTGATAGACGGTATTCGTGAATAGGGGAGGCGAGCATGACGGCGATGTCGTTGAAATCAGCTTCAAAATATTTTTTTGAAATGGAACGGTTGATCGGCACGGTTATCCCGACAAAGATGTCCCCTTCACCATACTCGCCTTTGCCGGTCTTAAAAAATCGGCTGAGAATTTGAGCTTTCTCTCGAGAACCTGCTGCGCCGAGTTCGGATTTCCATTTTTCAGTTATTTCGGTCTTCATTTCTTTAAATTTTTTCTGATGGGAATTACACGCGATTTTAAATTTTTGATTCTCCGAGGCTTAAAATCGGCGTAATATATTGTTGTATAGTTTGTTAGGGCTGATATTCTTTGCTCATAAATTTTCCGAAAAAGTAAAATGTATATCCTGTTTATGTTTTAAAACATTATTTTTCAACAAATATATAAATAATAGTTGAAAAAATATGTATC
>JAIDNJ010000107.1 GCA_029063895.1 Muribaculaceae bacterium
CGTTTCAAGTTGGCTATCAATATATTGTAGTCATATTCCACATTTTGTCCTATCAGAACCGCGCCGGCTGCAAAATCGATAAAACGTTGCAATCCCTCACGGCGTGACAAATGGGGAGTTGTGGCATACTCTTTTATCAACGGATTGGGTATGTCGTCAAGCATCGCCGGTATAGGGCGGTCGGTATGCAATATAATATTGAGGCGGTCTATAATCTCACCGTTCCTGACTTTAAGGGCAGCAATCTGGACAATATCATCGTTATTTATATCAAGCCCGGTGGTCTCGGTATCAAATATAACGCACTCGCTATTTAAATAAGTGTCCGTAAAATCAAGCAGATATGAACCTTCGTCATAAATCAGAAAATCGGTAGGAGCAACCGCAGCCGACATCATTTTCGTCATTGTACGTCGGGCTATCGACCGTTTACGGGTCAGCTTTAATCCAAGCAATATTTTACTCCACGCCAACGGATTGTGTTCATTACCGACAATCATCAGATGACTTAAGAGCAGTTGCATCGGGTCAGTCGCAAAAAAGTCGGTACCCGATATTTTAAAGTGAGGATGATTACCCAATGCTTCCGACACCCGGTCAGCCTTACGGTTTGTAGCGACAATAACAGCCACACGACGGTCATGGGGCGTTTCGACAGCCATACGTGCCACACGATTGACCGCTCCCCTGTCATCAGCCGCCATCTCTATACGCAAACTCCCCTCGGGGGCCTGAGATTCATCGGCCGATTTTGGTAAAAGTTCGCGGTCCAAGCCAAAATTTGACACAGCATATTGATTCGTCATCTCAAGCAGGTATCCCGGCGAACGGTAGTTGCGTTCAAGACGATGGATTTTATCACCGCAATGCGTCCTGAGATAATTTATAGTGGCACCTTTAGCCCCGATAAACGAGAAAATCGATTGCTGCTCGTCACCAAGAAAAACCGATACGTTTTCGTCTCGGTCGGCAAGCAGCTCGACAATAGCGAGCTGGAGCATATTGAGGTCCTGAACCTCGTCAACCTGTATCCAGTTATAAGTTTTATAAGTCCCCGTTTTCAGCGTATCATAGGCTTTGAGCAACATATCATCAAAATCTATCAGACGATGCTCGTTTTTATACCGTTCATAGTCCCGGGCCAGTTTAAGTACCGAAAGCGCCGGAGCATGGAACGGACTCTGCCCCAACCGGTCAATAACAGTATCAATCGTGTCATAAATGTCGACAATAACAGTTTTTGACGGTGTCATACCAAGTTCCTCGGCCACAGCTTTCAACTGCCCAATCATCTCGCGATCAACATTTTGCAATATTGCATCGGGATGGTGATGACGAAACTGATATATGAGATGTTGCAAATTGAAAGCATCATTTATCAACCTGGATTGGTCACGTGTGAGTCTTGACTCGTCATCAATTCCATACAACTCGGCGAGCACCGACATAAAGTCGGTTTCATCAAGAATACCGGTTGACTTCTCAACAATACCGTTTTCAAAAAGAAAATGGCCACAGAAACGATGTGTGTTTCCAACAAACACTTCCGATGCACTACCGGTGCGTGTCTCGATACGCTCCTTCATACCACGCGAAGCTCTGTTGGTAAATGTCAGACACAACATCCGGGCAGGGTCGGCACCTTTCTCTATTGCACGGGCAACCCGCTCGGCAAGTATCGCTGTTTTTCCACAACCCGGAGGTGCGAGTACCAAATGACTGCCGCGGTCAAGTTCTATTATTTTTTGTTGGTAACTGTCAAATGAAATAGACATAATGACTGGATTTTTCTGGTTAACAGGCAAAGTTAACAATAATTTGTCAATCAGGCCTCTTTAAAGCAAAAAATCCCCGCCAAAACTACTGTAATGACGGGGATTTAAAATTTTTAATACCTTATTTGTTGTTAAACTCAAACTTATCGAGATGTCGTTCTTCGGCAAGTTCGTGCATACGTGGAACGATTTCGATAAAATGTTTTGTGCCTTGATGAGAGGTGAGGCTTTCGCTGTCGTTCCAGGTCTCGCAAATCATCATGCGGTCGGCGTCGCGTGCGTCAATATAGAGATCATATGCTTGGCAGCCTCGTTCTTTTTTTGATTCTTCAACAAGTTTAAGAGCCATCGATACGAGTGCTTCACGTTTGCCCGGAGCGGCTTTCATAAAAGAATTTATTCTTATCATAATAGGAATGTTTTTAGTTATGTCTGAATTATTAACAATCATATAAGTACCCAGGTTCAAAACAAAGACCGTCCGGAGGCTTGTTTCCGAACGGTCTTATATAATGATTTTCCAAATAAATTACTTATTTGATTCCGGCTTTCTTCATCACATGTTTTGTTGCGGTGACAAGCTGATTGTCATAACCGGCCAAAACCTGTTCAGGTGTGTTGTAAACCTCAACATCGGGGGTGAGCTGATGGTTTTCAAGAGGTTTGCCGTCGCGATCAAGCGATGTTACCTGAGGAATACCGAATGTAATAGTCGGGTCAATTTGATTTTCCCACCATACTGCGGTCATTGTTCCCGGTACCGGAGCACCTACGATGTCACCTATTTTCAGTGTCTGATATGTGTAGGGAGTTCCGTGAGCGTCACTATAGTTTGACTCGTCGACAAGCATTACCGACGGTTTGGTCCACTGAGAGAAAGGATCAGAACCGATATAACGGCCACGGGGCGAGTAGCGCACATATTCCTTACCACTGAGAAGCAGGGCGACATCGTTGTGAAGCCAGCCACCGCCGTTGTGACGGGTATCGACTACGACAGCGTCACAGTTGCGATATTTACCGAGAAGGCGATCATATACATCGCTGAAGCTACTGCCGTTCATACCCTGGATGTGGACATATCCTACACGACCTCCCGAAACGCTGTCGACAATCGCCTCGTTACGTTCAATCCAACGCTGATACATGAGATTGGACTGCTCCGAAGCATTAATAGGACGCATATAGACGGTAGTGTCTTTACCCGAAGCTTTCTTGATGTCGAGTTTTACACGACGTCCCGACTTGCCGTCGAGCAAATCATTATAATCAGCTCCCTTCTCGATTTTCTTGCCGTCGATAGCCATCACGATATCACCGGGAGTGACCGCAAGCGCTTTAGAATCGAGCGGACCACGTTTGAGAATCTCAGTTATGCGAAGACCATCACCGTTATATTTTGAGTCATAGAAGGCACCGAGAGACGCTGTAGCGCGACGCTGACGTGCAGCAGGACCGCGATAAGACCCGCCGGTGTGAGAGGCGTTTAGCTCACCCAGAATCTCACTCAGAAGGATTGCAAAGTCATAGTTGTTGTTGATATAGGGCAGGAAACGGCGGTAAGCGTCACCATACATTTTCCAGTCAACCCCATGAAGATTTACATCATAAAATTTATCGTTGACCTGACGCAGCATGTGTTCGTAGATATAGCTGCGGCGCGAAGCCGGGTCATCGGTAATTTCAGCCTCAAATTCAATAGGAGTCGACTTGCCCGATACAAGAGAGAGTTTACGAAGACCGCTACGTGTATAGACATAGAGGTTGTTCCCTTTTTTATCAGGAATAATAGAGCGTGTGCTAAGACCTTTTGCAAGAGTGTTTACATTACCCTCTTTGATATCATATTCATAAAGGCTGCTGCCGTCGGGGCTCGATGCCACATAGTAGAATTTGTCGCCATCCTTGTCGAGATAGAACGCACCCATAAACGACGATGACGGAGTCAGTCTCATCTTGCGGTAACGACGGTTGGCGATGTCGAGTTCGAGCGGTTTCACATCGTCCTCGGCAACCTTATCCTTACCATCTTTTTTGTCTACTTTGCTGTCAGCCTTTCCTTTCTTGTCTTTCTTTGAGTCCTTATCTTTTTTGTCGGCCTCTTTTTTCTCCGAATCTTTTTTTGCTTTGTCGGCGAGTTCGCGTTCTTCTTTGGTCATGTTGAAGCGGTCATAGGCATCACCGTCGAGGAACATGATCATCGCGTCACTCTGGTTACCCCAGCTTCCGTGACTCTTGTAGCCATACTTGCCGGTTGTCCAGATTACCGCTTTACCATCGAGCGCCCATGTAGCCGACCCGTCGGAATATCCGCTTTCAGTCAAATTAACGACCTCCGATCCATCAGCCTTCACAAGGGCAATATCAGAGTTGTTCCATCCGCCAACGCCTATATAATCGCAAAGCAGCCAGCGGCTGTCGGGGCTCCATGAGAAGCTCACGTCACCATCGCTATAAGAATAGTTATATTTTCCGTCAAGAACAGTCGATACCTTTTTGGTCTTCATATCGATCACACGCAGAGCGGTGCGGTCTTCGAGGAAAGCGACTTTTTTTCCATCGGGACTGAAAGCCGGGAAGAAAGCCGGTTTACCGTTTGCCGACTTGTAAAGCGGTTTCTCAACGAGCTCGGTAGCATAGAGCAATTCTTTTTCGTCAGGGTCTTTGATTTCGGCTGTGAAGATTTGCCACAGGCCGTCGCGGTCACTGTCATAAACGATCGAGCGGCCATCTTTGGCAAAGCTGACCGAACGTTCCTGAGCCGGGGTATCAGTCACACGACGGGTAGTCTCATACTCGACCGAGGTGAGATAAACGTCACCGTCAAGGACAAACGCAATCGTTTTTTCGTCGGGTGAAAGAGCAAAGTCGGTGACACCGCGTGTACGCATCGACTTAGACGGCACCACGTCATAGTCATCGGTTACAATGTTGACATTCACTTTTGAAGGTTTGCCTCCGGGAGTCAATGTATAGATTTCGCCGTTCCAGCTGAAGGCAAGATGTTTGCCATCGCTTGAAGCCGACAGGTGACGCACAGGATGATTCTTGAACTGGGTCAGGCGAACCGGTTCGCCGCCTTTAACATCGCTCTGATAAACGTTGAGCGCTCCATCTTTTTCACAAGTATAGTAGTAGGTGTCGCCCGGGCCCCAAACCGGGTTACGGTTGTTACCCTTGAAATTGGTGAGCTTGGTATATTTGCCGTTTTCAAGCATCCATACATCAGTAGCGCCTGATGATGTCTCGTGCTTGCGCCATTCATTTTCCACGCTGCGACGGTCCTGATAGAGAATTCGTCCGTTCTTGTCGGCCGAAGCTGTACGCATGGTGATAGATGTCACTAGTTCGGGACGACCGGCATTTGTATCGACCTGATAAACCTGAGGCCAGAAATGGGAGTTGGCCGATTTAGGGTCGGGCATCCCGGCCGCGGTGTAAAGCACATGGTTATTGTCTTTGAAACCAAGCAGAACCTCGTTGCCCGAATGGGTAGTCAGGCGACGGGGACGACCACCGTTAGGGTCGACCACATAAATATCGGCCGAGCCTTCGCGGTCACTGCTGAAAGCGAGAGTTTTTCCGTCGGGACTCCAGAACGGAGTTGTGTTGTAGCTGTTGCCCGACGTGATGCGCGTGGCGTCGCCACCTGTAGCGGGAACTGTAAAAATTTGGCCTTTATATGTAAACGCAATGGTTTTACCATCGGGCGAAATTGACGTGTTACGAAGCCACAACGGTGACTCTCCGTTCATCGTCACACCCGAAAGAGCGCCAAGAGCAAAGGCCAGAATGATTGATTTTTTCATGTAACGTGATAATGTGAAATATATAATGAATTAATAATTTGCTTCTGTAGGTTAGACCTCGCCGAAGTTAAAAAGTTAATTGTCTACGCAAAATTAAGCAAATTTATTTGTTTAAACAGCCGGCCAAACCGATTTTTTGGGGAAGCATCACTTAAAATTCATAAAAACACAGATGCCACAGCCTACTGAAGACTGTGGCATCTGTATTATATTGAAAATAAAATTTATTTCAAAGCATCTTTAACGGCAGCGTTGGGAACCCTTTCTTC
>JAIDNJ010000108.1 GCA_029063895.1 Muribaculaceae bacterium
TTTGATGTGGAGTATGCCTGCGAAGTTAAGGCTTCCAACTGCGCAAAATTGGAGAAGGCTCTACATAAAGCATTTGAACCCAATCGTCTGAATGTGAACCGTGAGTTTTTCCAAATTAAAAAGGAACAGGCTATTGCAATTCTCGAAATCTTCAACGAGAAAGAGATTACTACTGAGGTAAGCGATGAAATGAATAACGACCTCAATGCTGACGATATAGCATCCAAAAGTAAGGCTACAAAACACCGTCCACCGCTTAATTTCAGCCAGATGGGTATTCCTATTGGTAGCATTCTTACTTACAACGCCGACCCCTCTGTATCCGTTACAGTAATTGCCGACAAAAAGGTAGAATATCTCGGAGACGAAACGTCTCTTACTGCTGTTACCACCAAACTTCTCAACTCCAAATATGCTGTGCAACCGACACCCCGCTGGAGCTTTAACGGTACCAACCTACAAGAAATCTACGACGCAACCTATCCAATTGAAGAATAATGTATAACTTAGATACACTAACACAGGAAACAAATCTTCGTAAAGTTTGGCCTAACGAAGCAAAGGACTTTACGCCGTGGTTAGCCGAGCATTTGGAATATATCGGGAATATACTCGAAATGGATTTAGAACTCGTTGAAACGGAGTCTAAAGTCGGAGGATATTCTGCCGATATTCTGGCTAAGACAGAAGATTCTGAAAGTGATACAGAAAGCTATGTAGTTATTGAAAATCAACTTGAGGATTCCAATCATGACCATTTAGGCAAGCTCATTACATACGCATCCGGGAAAAAGGCTAAAGCTATAGTATGGGTTGTCAAGACAGCGAGAGAAGAACATCGAGAGGCTATAAAATGGCTCAACGATAACACAAATTCCGAACTTGGCTTTTATCTACTTGAAATCGAGTTGTGGCATATAGGTAACTCCAAACTTGCTCCAAAGTTTAATGTTGTGGAGCGCCCCAACGAGTGGGCTAAAGTGGTAAAAACTTCAAATGATGTTTCAGATACGAAGGTCTTACAACTTGAATTTTGGCAGGCGTTTATTGATTATGCCAGCAAAACAAGTTTTGCCAAATCTTTCCGTATGCCTTCTGCCCATCCAAAAAATTGGTTTAACTTAGCGATCGGAAGTAGCAAATGCAAAATTTGTCTTGAAGCAAAGAAACAAAAGCAGGAAGCTACCGTTGGAATATATATTGATGATGATAAAGCCTTGTATCTGAAATTTGAGAGTGACAAACAGACTATTGAAACAGCAATGAACAGTAGCTTGCAATGGACTCAGGCTACGAAGGCATCTCGTTTTTTTGAAATAAAGTCATTTGATATGGCTGATTCTTCTACATGGGAGGAGGTATTCAAATGGTATATCGAGAAGTGTATAGTATTAAAGAAAATAGTTCAAAAATATTTGTGACTTAATTTACTCTAATGCTGCAAAGTGCTTTTCATAAATTAGGCGTTTATGAGCTTATGAAGATTCTGCACGAACTTCATAGGTTGGGTTACCAGAAACTCCGCTGGATGTCTTATATGGCACCCTCCGGACTTAGCTTACGTTGCCATATCACAACGCAAGACCATATTTGTGTTAATCGGGAAATTGTCTTTGGCGGAGACCCGAATGAAATATGGTGCACCTCCATCGGAGCAATGACAACCGGTGAAGATATTAAGCCTTTGTTAGAGACCTTTATGAATGAGAACCCTCGACTTCTTGAAATTGGCAAGGGTAATGACCCTGAGTATGTTGAGTGGTTCAACAAACTTCTATCTTTCGCTGCCGAAGGTCAAACGCCTATATTTTACGAAGAAGATTGGTCCTTGCCAATGGGACGTATTAAAGTAGGACAATATAAAATGCCTACACCTCCCACAACAATGCGATTGATAAGTTGGAATATTGACGGTATCAAGGCTCATTTTGAGGTATTAAAGAACCTTATAAACGAATACTCTCCTGAGATTATTTGTCTGCAAAAGGTCAAAGATATAAAAGACTCCCCTGAATTTGAAATTGACGGCTACAAACGAGAGTGTGTCTCCGCGCCATATGCCGGGATAGCAACCTATATAAAGGACTGCATACCATGCACATTTAGTAAACCAAAGAATCCGGAGTTGTCCGGTCATCTGTTAAAAACGGAAGTCTTTTATCCGGTATTTACTCTCTACAATATCTACACCCCATACTCTAACCCGAATATAGAGGGTGCCCTTGAACATCGCAAAAAATTCGATGAGAGCCTGAAAAAGATTGTCGGTACTACTGCTGACCGCCAGATTATATGTGGAGACATGAACATTGTTGCCACAGACAGCGATTGTTGGGATGGTAAATTCAAACGGAATCAAGCCAACTTCCATGATTGGGAGCGACATAATTTCGATGAACTACTAAAAATTGGGCATCTGATTGACACTTACCGAACTGTCAATCCATTCTCTAAGGAATTTTCCTACTTCTTTAGAAATGATTCTATTGTTAGAGCCAATAATCAAGGTCATAGAATAGACTATTTTCTTGCCAGTCGCAGCTTCGAGCCTCAGATAGTCAGAGCCGAGATTATAAAAGATTGTACTGCCTCCACAAACAATCCAATTCTTCTTGAAATAAAATATTAGTTCATGATTAAACCACAGGATAAGGTCTATCCGGAAATCCCGGCTGACATCAAGAAAACTATAGAGGCCTCCGGGCAAAAGATGTGTAAAGCAGATAATAGGTGCCAAGCTTACTATCGCTACTTGCAATCTCTTTGGAGGGAGACTAATCATATCCCTGTTAAAAAAGACATGGGGCAATCTGATAATGATGTCTATGGCAATTATACATCAGACCCACATGCAAACTTTATGACTGACGGAATTCGCTCATTGGTTAATCATGAACTTGCCCCAGAAAATAAAGGAGACAGATTGATTGAAGAGACAAGACTCCGTACCAATCTTCTCTCATCACAACCGCTATGCTTTAACCTTTTCGGAGAACTAAAGTTGAATAGCGACAAGGCATTACAGTTCTTTAATACCTTGTATGACAACTATTTCCAATCTATCGATAATATAGAATTTGAATACAATCCAGCCCGTCGCGATTCCCGTCTTACCGGCGACCGATCAGCATTTGACGTGTTTGTGGAATACACTTCTATCGCAGGTAATAAAGGATTTATTGGAATTGAAGTCAAATACTCTGAGACACTCAATGAAGGAGCTGATTCTGTCAATGATATTCTAAACAAACAATTCTGCAATGAGCCGAGAACAAGACGAGATCGCTATCGTGAATTGAGCATAGGACTGTTTGCAGAAACGAGTTATGGAGAATTAGAGCAGCTTCCGGCGTTTCAGATATGGAGAGATCATCTGTTGGCAGTATCTATGTGTAAAGCTTTCTCAGAGAAATATGATGAAGGAGTGTTTTTATTCCTTGCTCCATATTCCAATAAAAAATGTCGAGATGGAGTGAAAAAGTATAGAAATCTTCTTCTTAATCCCGATGACAGTATTGACTCTCATTTTTGTCATGCATGGCTGGAAGAATATATCTATACACTTGACAAGGTTTTCGATGAAGAATGGACAAAAGACATGAAGATACGTTATCTTGGTAATTATAATTAAGCTATGGGTAATCAAATATTCCAGAATCTTAAAAATTTTGTAAATCTTACATCTCTTAAAGAACACGCTTCTCATGTCTATGAGTTTGATAATGTTGTGGTCATCGAGAAGAAAGATGGCAAATGGGGTGTTATGAGCAATCAGGGAGATGAAATAGTTTCCTTTGGCAAATATGACCTTATAGAGCCCTTCTTTATGGGACTTGCAAGAGTCAAAATAGGAAATGTAGCGGTTGGGAGTAGTGAAAACTATGGCAAATATCGCTGGGGAATTATCAATCTCTCAGGTGAAGAAGTTATACCCGTAGAATATACGGAACTATGGCAATTCCATTTGAAGCAGAAAACTAAAATTCAGATGGCAAAGGATTCTAAATACGAGTGGCTCGACTTATATGAAATTGCACCATATCCCTATAATCTCCATACTGACGTACATGGTCGAATAATGGATGCAGAATACTACGATCAGCTTCGGGAAGATTATCGGACTGATGATACAAGTGATGCTTTTGATGGTGATCCTGAGGCATATTGGAATATCGATTAAGCTTGAATTATATAAAATATAGCGATGGATAGTGGACAGATAATATTATTTCAGACACAGGGGGGCTAGACGAAGATCGAGGTTCGGCTTGCCAATGAATCCGTGTGGCTTACTGCCGACCAGATGGCAGAGTTATTTCAGCGTGACCGTTCGACCATCCAAAGACACGTTAAAAGGATATATGAGGAGGGAGAATTGAAGCCTGATTCAACTTGTGCATTTTTTGCACAAGTTAAAACTGAGGGCAAACGTCGGATGGAACGGCAAATCCCAATTATAATCTTGACATGATTATCAGTGTCGGTTATCGTGTCAATTCGCATCGGGGTGTGCAATTCCGTCAGTGGGCTACTCAGGTACTGAAAGAATACATGATTAAGGGATTTGCTCTGAATGATGACCTGCTTAAAAATGCGGGACAAGGAAATTACTTTGATGAGCTGCTTGCGAGAATCCGCGACATTCGCAGTTCGGAAAAGGTGTTCTACCGTAAGGTTCTTGAAATATATGCC
>JAIDNJ010000109.1 GCA_029063895.1 Muribaculaceae bacterium
ATCTTGAACCGGTCAGAGGATTGAAGGTGAGACTGCTGATGAACCGTACCGACAACCGCAACAGTCAGATTCAGTTTACTACCGACAATCTTTCGCCCATAAAGTCGGGGTCGTTCACAATGACGTCGTGTGCGTTGTCAACCGCCCTTGCATCTTCAAACTTCAAGAACGGCTATAAAAGCGAGACTTTTGATAAAATGATTGACAATATTCAGGTGATAGGTGAACGTCTTGAGCGTAAATATTCATGCACTATCTACCCGTCGGACGGCTTTATGGAGGGAAGCAGTCACGGTGGCAAACCGTTCTCTCCCGAGGTAGCGACTTTCAACCGCAACTCGGCCGACCTGCTTGTCCCGGCTTTTGTGGCCGCTTACACGTCGACCGACCCCGGCAAGGTGACACTAAATCCTTTTCCCGGCTTTGCGAGTGCATTGCCCAACTGGTCGATCAGTTATGACGGACTCGTTTATATAGAACCGTTGCGTAACATTTTCAAGTCGATCACACTCAATCATGCCTATCAGTGTACCTATTCAATCGGGTCGTATTCATCTTTCCCTCAATGGATTGATGCGGGCCACAACATGGGATTCATACCGGGCGAGGATGCTGCATCACCGGTGCCGTCATCACCATTCAACATCTCGTCGGTAGCCATAAGCGAGCGGTTCGCCCCTCTTTTGGGCCTGAAGCTGGTGATGAATAACAATGTGTCGTTTAATGCTGAATATCGTGACCAGCGCACTCTCACCCTCAATACCGGAGCCGGTCAGGTTGTCGAGGCTACGCGACGCGGATTTTCGTTTGGCGCCGGCTATAAGTTTGTTGGACTTGAGCTGTTTTATCGCCGCCGCGGCGGTCGTCAGTCAAATTTCTCAAACGATTTGACCGTCAGCGCCGATTTTGCCGTCCAGAACAGTCAGGCGCTTGTGCGCCGCATCGAGACCGTTTACACTCAGGCCACGGCCGGAGCCCGCACGATGACAATGAATTTTTCGGCCAATTATGCGTTGAGCCGTCTGGCTACAATAGGGTTATTTGTCGATCATCAGGTCAACACGCCAATCGTGTCCCAGTCGTCATTCCCGACGACCAATACAGCTTATGGATTGACGCTCAATTTGTCGCTGATGAGATAATCAGAGCATGGAGAGGGACTTCTTGATGGCTTGCTCGACTTTGATATCGGGGGTTTGCTGAATGATTTTTGTAACGGCTTTCTGGCTTGCAGGCTTGGGGAAACCGAGCATGACAAGGGCTGCGACAGCCTGTTCAAACACCTCGGAATCGGGAGTGGCGACGGGGATAGCCTGAGCTGCGACATCGCCCATCGGTTTCACTTTGTCCTTGAGGTCGATGATAATTCGCTCGGCAGTTTTCGCACCGATGCCTTTGACACCTTTGAGGCGTTTGCTGTCGCCCGAAGTTATCACAATTTCAAGCTCGGCGGGAGCAATCGACGACAGAATCATGCGGGCGGTGTTGGCCCCGACCCCCGACACACCGATCAGCAGCCTGAACAGGTCGCGCTCACGGGTATCGAGAAATCCGAAAAGCTGATGGGCGTCTTCTCGTATAACTTCATGGACATATATCTTGGCCTCTTTCATCTCCTGGAGCGGGGTGAAAGTCGACAGGCTTATGCTCATGATGTAGGCGACGCCAGTTGAGGTTTCAATTACAACGTCGGTTGGGGTGAGGTCGGCAATGGGACCTTTTATGTATTCAATCATCAGTCAAAAGTTATTTTGTGAGCCTCGATTTCATCGCCGAGGAAGAGCGAAGCCATGTCGGCAAATTTATCGGGTTGTTCGGTAGTCAGGAAAGTGGAACGGCCGTTTTTAGAGCATTTGGTTTCAAGCCGGGGATGGCGTTTAAGATAGTCGGCGAGACTGTCGGCTACGATATGCCCCTGACTTATCAGCTTGATGTTTTGGGGCAGATAGTGTCTTATCTTGTCATAGAGGATAGGGTAGTGGGTACAGCCCAGAATGACGGTATCGACCGTTGGTGACTTTTCAATCAGCTTGTCGACCTCCTGCTTGACAAAATAGTCGGCTCCTGGACGGTTGGCCTCGTTGTTCTCGATAAGGGGAACCCACATCGGGCAGGCCACTCCGGTGAGCCGGAAATCGGGGAACAGTTTAGCCACCTCCATGTCGTAGCTTTGGGACGCGATTGTTCCCTGGGTAGCAAAGAGGCCGATGTCGCCCGACCGGGTGAGTCGTCCGAGCTGCTCGACTGTGGGACGGATGACCCCGAGGACACGGCGGTCGGGGTCAAGGTGGGGCAGATCGTTTTGCTGGATGGTGCGTAATGCTTTGGCCGACGCCGTGTTGCATGCAAGAATTACAAGATGACATCCTTGTTCAAATAGGTAGCGCACCGCCTGAAGCGTAAACTCATAGACAATCTCAAACGATCGGTTGCCATAGGGCGCCCGGGCATTGTCGCCGAGATAAAGATAGTCATACTGTGGCAACCGGCGACGAATCTCTCGCAGGATTGTCAGTCCGCCATATCCCGAATCAAAAACACCGATTGGTCCGGGAGTGTCAGGTAATTTGCAATCGCACATGTCCATCCTTTTTTAAACGAGTTGACCTATAAGCGTAGCCGATGAAGCATCTGTGATGTGCACGGTGACAGTGTCACCGGCCTTGACGCCATCGACGCGGTTGAAGACCACCGCTTTGTTTCCCTCGGTGCGACCCACCATCTGGTCGGCGCTGCGTTTTGCACGCCCCTCGACAAGAACCTTGAAGTCGTGGCCTATATCCTTGCGGTTTGATTCGAGCGAGAGCGTGTTTTGTAGCGCAATCATGCGGTTGAGTCGGTCTATCTTGACTTCTTCGGGCACGTTGTCTTTCATCGTGCGCGAGGCTAGCGTGCCGGGACGTTCCGAGTATTTGAACATGAACGAAGCGTCAAAAGCTGCTTCTTTCATCAGGTCGAGCGTCAATTGAAAATCGTCTTCGGTTTCGTTGTAAAAGCCGGTGAAAAGGTCAGACGTGATCACGCAGTCGGGAATCTGCTTTCTGATTTCGGCGATGCGGCCCAGGTAGTGTTCGCGTGTGTACTTACGGTTCATGTCGGCAAGCACCGAGTTGGAGCCTGACTGTACCGGCAGGTGGATGTGGTTGCAGATGTTGTCATAGGCGGCGATTGTGGCTATGATCTCGTCGCTCATGTCTTTGGGGTGGGATGTGGTGAACCTTACTCTCATGTCGGGAGCGGCCTGGGCCACCAACGCGAGCAGGCTGGCAAAATCGGTTTTATCGCCTGTCGCTGGGTCTACATGATTATAGCTGTTTACGTTTTGACCAAGCAGAGTCACCTCTTTGAATCCACGCTGACGTAGGTCGGCAAGCTCGTTGAGGATGCTCAGCGGTTCGCGGCTGCGTTCGCGGCCACGGGTATAGGGCACGATACAGTATGAACAGAAGTTGTTGCATCCGCGCATGATGCTGATAAAGCCGCTGACACCGTTGGCCCCGATGCGGCGTGGAATGATGTCACGATAGGTCTGGGTGGTCGACAACTCGGTGTTGATAGCCTTTTCACCGGTCTCGGCTGCCGCAAACAGCTCAGGCAGCTCAAGATAGCTGTCGGGGCCGGCGACGATGTCGACGTCATAGTTGTCGATGAGGTCCTGACGCACGCGCTCGGCCATACACCCGATTACACCGATAATCAGGCGCGGCTTGTTTTTACCCCTCTTGCGACGCTGGGCGTTGAGGGTGTTGAGCCTGCTGAAAATTTTTTGTTCGGCATTGTCGCGAATGGAGCAGGTGTTGAGCAGGATAGCATCGGCGTCGTCAATCGATTCACATATGTCATATCCTGCCATGCCCATGACCGAAGCGACCACCTCGCTGTCGGCGACATTCATTTGACAACCATAAGTTTCAATAAACAGATTTTTGGTTGCATTATAGTGTAAAGCGTTGTCAGTCATATCAAATATAAAATGGAGCCAGGGGTGCTCCATGAATTTTAATTTTAAGAATATTTTGTAAATAGCAATTAATTGCTTATTTTTGTGCAAAATTACGAAAACTATAAATTTATCACAACATTTCGATAAATAAAATATACCTTAATATAACAGACCTACAAAATGGCATTCAATTTTATCACAGCTGAAGAAGCTGCTGCAATGATCAAGCATGACGACACTTTCGGACTGTCGGGCTTTACCGCTCCCGGTACTCCAAAGGCAGTTCTTGAAGCTGTCGCCAAACGAGCTGAAAAAGCTCATGAAAATGGTGAGGAATTTAAAGTAAATGTATTTACCGGTGCATCGACCAATGACCATGTCGATGGTATCCTTGCCCGTACCAACACCATGGGCCGTCGTGCACCTTATCAGAACACCCCTGATTTGCGTAAACGCATCAACTGTCATGACGCACACTATTTTGACCGCCATCTCTCTGAAATGGCTCAGGAAACCCGTTACGGTTTCTATGGCAATATAGATTATGCAGTAATCGAGGCTGCCGACATTACTCCCGACGGCGAGGTCCTTCTCGGCACAGGTGTAGGTAACGTTCCCACTTATGCCCACATGGCCGATAAGATTTTTATCGAGCTTAACGAGAAACTCCCCAAGTCGCTCTATGGCATGCATGACGTTATCCTCCTTCAGGATCCCCCTTACCGTCGCGAAATTCCTATTTTCCACGCCAACGACCGTATCGGTAGCCCGGTGCTCAAAATTGATCCCAACAAGGTCGTCGGTATCATCAAGACCAATTCATATGACGGCGTTAAACCGTTTACCGAACCCGATGCAGTGTCAAAACAGATTGGTTCAAACGTTGTAGGTTTCCTCCTTTCGGAATATCGCAAAGGTCGTCTTCCCAAAGAATTCCTTCCCCTCCAGTCGGGTGTGGGCAATGTTGCCAACGCCGTTCTCTATGATCTTGGCGAAAGCACCGAGCTCCCCTCGTTCATGATGTATACCGAGGTTGTGCAGGATGCCGTTCTCGAGCTCATCAAAAAAGGTAAATGTACATTTGCCAGCACATGCTCGATGACATTCAGCGACAAGACCGAGGAAGAACTTTTTGGCAATATCGACTTCTTCCATGACAAGATTCTCATGCGTCCCGCTGAAATCTCAAACAACCCCGAGGTAATCCGTCGACTCGGCGTTATCGCCATGAACACCGCTCTCGAAGCCGACATCTTTGGTTGTGTAAACTCAACTCACGTGCTCGGTACCCGCATGATGAACGGTATCGGTGGCTCGGGCGACTTTACCCGCAACGCATACATCTCAATTTTCTCTTGCCCCTCAATCACCAAAGAGGGCATGATCAGCAACATCGTTCCCATGGTTGCTCACCCCGACCACTCGGAACACTCGGTAGATATTCTTGTAACCGACCAGGGTGTTGCCGATCTCCGCGGCAAGGATCCCGTTCAGCGCGCTCAGGCAATCATCGAGAACTGTGCTCATCCCTTCTACAAAGAAATCCTTTGGGATTACCTCAAACTTGGCAAGGGCGGCCAGACTCCTCACTCTCTCGCAGCTGCATTTGCAATGCACGTCGCATTCTCGGAAACCGGCGACATGCGCAACGCCGACTTCTCGCGCTACTGCTGATAAAGTTTATTCATTATTATACTACGGGCGGTGTGTCAAATTTTGACACACCGCCTTGTTTTTACCCCATTGCGATAGTGGGTAAAATGGGACTTACTCTATCTTTTGTCTGATGTCAGTTGAGTTTTATTACAATTCGTCTGACATTGTTTTGTAACACGCTCATTTTTGGCAAGTTGACTATTTTATGTTGTAAAACTATGTTGTAA
>JAIDNJ010000011.1 GCA_029063895.1 Muribaculaceae bacterium
TTTATATATTTTCCAAATTCATTTTAGTCCTATTTGTTGGCCGACTCCCAAAATTTGAGTAACTTCGCACATTACAAAATAAGATACCTGTATAAACCGATGAATATATTCTCTAAAGCATTTCTCTCGGTCGGCTTTCTTGCCGCTCTCAGCTTGCCGGTGTTTGCCGATAATCTTGTTATCCTGCACACCAACGACACCCATTCTCAGATTGACCCCAACGACAAGAATATGGGTGGTGTTTTGCGGCGAAAAGTAGTCATCGACTCGGTGAGAGCCAACAATCGCAACACAATACTCATTGACGCCGGCGACGCCGTTCAAGGCACCATGTTTTTCAATCTCTACGGAGGCGAGGTCGAATACAAAATGCTCGATCTTCTCGGCTATGACATGGCCATTCTTGGCAATCATGATTTTGACAACGGCTCGGAAGCGCTTGCCGACCTGCTCAAAAAAAGCAACACACGCTGGATCTCGACAAACTATGACCTCACCGGCGGACCGCTTGACGGGTTGTTTGAGCCATATGCAATTTATGAGTTTGACGGTAAAAAAATAGGATTTATCGGTATCAACCTTCGCCCCCATGGCATGATCGCCGACGGTAACTACAACGGCGTCGAGTATCTCGACGGTATCAAGGCCGCCAACGCCACAGCCTGGCATCTGCGCCACAACGAGAAGGCCGACATGGTCATTGCAATCTCCCACCTCGGATATTCGGGCAAGCCGGCACCCAAAGACCTTGACCTCGCCCGTCAGAGCGAAGATATAGACATAATCATCGGCGGTCATTCACACACCTACATCAATCCCTCTGATTCGGCAAAAGCCTATGTCGAGAATGCGGCCGGACGTCCTGTCCTCATCGCGCAAGTCGGGAAACAAGGTATGAACGTCGGCTTGATCGACATCAATCTCGATGACCTCACACACACCTACTCGACTATCGCGGTCGACAGCCGTCTGGACAGCCGCACCAGCCCCGACCTCGCAGCCGTTCTGGTACCCTACCGACACGGTGTCGACTCGCTCATGCAGATAAAAGTCGCCGAATCGGCCGGTAATTTTGAAAACTTTGAGCCGGGCCTCATAAACTTTGTCAGCGACTTTGCCTTTGACATGGGACGAAAACTGAACGGTGGCAAGCCGGTAGACCTCGCTTTTATGAACAAGGGAAGCCTGCGTCGGTCGCTTCCCGAGGGCGACGTCACTCTGGGTATGATCATGATGATGCAACCATTCAACAACTACCTTGAGGTAATTGACGTGAAAGGCAAGGATCTGCTTGAAGCTTTTGACGTGATGGCGATGCGTGGCGGCGACGGCGTCAGCGCCAATGTCGATGCTACGATGAAAGACAAAAAATGTACATCGGTCAAGATAAACGGCAAAAATATCGACCCCACCAAGACCTATCGCCTCGTCACAATCGATTATCTCGCCAACGGCGGCGATTATATGGAACCTCTCGCATCGGCTCCCAAGATTGCACGTAGCCATCAGGTAGTTTACAAAGACCTGCTCGATTACCTTGCCAATGACATGAAAGGACAAAAAATCAATCCGTCCAACACACGCCGTATGCACGACTGAACCCGTCAGCCTGCTAACCCTATCACACAAAACTTATAAACCCTAAAATATTACAATGAAACGTTTTATCTACACGCTGATTGCCGCTTTATGCCTCACCGCATCGGCATCGGCCAAGTCACCCCTGATGACTGCAACTGAGTCGCCTGAATGCCGCCAATGGGTCGACTCGGTTTTCAACACACTAACCCTTAACCAGCGCATCGCCCAGCTTTTCATGCCCATTGTCAATCCCGGGGCCGGACAGCAGACACTCGCCCTCATCAACACCGTGATGGGTAAATACAAAATGGGCGGTATTTTGCTAAGCGAAGGTACCATCGACCAATATGCTACAGCTATCAATGCCGCCCGCAAGGCATCATCGGTCGCCCCGATGATCGCTATCGACGGTGAGTGGGGCCTCTCCATGAGAGTCAAGAACACTCCCCGATTTCCCCACAACATGGGCCTCGGCGCCATCTCAGACAACAACCTACTCTATGAATATGGACGCGAAGTAGGTCGTGAAATGAAACTGCTCGGCATCGACATCAACTTTGCCCCCGTTATTGATGTCAATGTCAATCCCTCAAATCCGGTTATCGGTTACCGTTCGTTTGGCGAGAACCCCCAGCGTGTTGCCGAAGCCGGAGCCGCCTATGCCGCCGGCCTCGAATCGACCGGCGTGATGTCGTGTGGCAAGCACTTCCCCGGTCACGGCGACACCAATGTTGACTCCCACAAGGCCCTCCCCACCATCGACCACTCAAAAGAAACTATCGAACAGGTCGACCTCATCCCGTTTGAGCGCTACATGCAGGATGGTTCGGCCATCATGACCGCACACCTCGACGTTCCGGCACTCGACGATTCGGGTACTCCCGCATCGCTCTCTAAAAAAATCACTACTGACCTGCTCCGCAACAAACTCGGTTTCAAAGGTCTCATCTTTACCGATGCTCTCGGAATGAAGGGCGCAACAACCGCCGGCAATGTTTCGGTTGAAGCTCTTCTTGCCGGTGCCGACGTTCTCGAAGGCATGCTCCATCCCGGAGCCGACCTTCAGGCTGTCGAGGCTGCTGTCAAAGCCGGAAAAATCTCTGAAAACGAAATTAACGAGCGCTGTCGCAAAGTTCTTGCCTACAAATATGCGATGGGACTTGCCAAAACTACCCCGGTCAATGTCAAAGGCCTTTCTGAAATGATCAGTTCACCCCAGGCCGAAGCTGTCAATCAGGCCCTTGCAAATGCCTCAATAACACTGCTCCGCGACAAAAACAACCTTGTTCCGGTGGGTAATCTTGAAAAGACAAGCATCGCCGTTGTAAATATCGGCAAACCGGGCGAAGAATTCAGCCGCATCTGCCGCAAATACTCGTCCGACGTTTCGTTCTATCAGATGAACTCAAACGTTGCCAAAATCAAGAACCACGACGTCGTTATCGCCGCCGTTTACTCTGACTCTCAAGCTGCACGCGCCTATCTCTCGCAGCTCCGCAACATTCCCGGTCTTATAGAAGTGTTCTTCATCAATCCTTACAAAATGGCCAAATTCGAGCAGTCGCTCACCGATCGCGGTGCTCTCATGCTCGCCTATGACAACACTCCACAAACTCAGTCGGCTGCCGCTCAAGCTGTATTTGGCGGTATCAACATTGACGGTCACCTCCCTGTCACCCTCAACGGTATTGCCAAAATCGGTGACGGTATCACCCGCGAGAAATCGCGCCTCGGCTATACCTCTCCCCTCGCCGAGGGCATGAAACCCGAACTCTCGTTCAAAATCGACTCGATGATCAACGATGCCATCAGCCGCAATGCGTTCCCCGGTTGTCAGATTCTTGTTGCCCGTAACGGCAATGTCGTTATCGACAAGTCATATGGCAAGCAGTCAATGGGCGGTACCGTTCCCGTTACCGACGAGACCCTCTATGACCTCGCTTCAGTGTCAAAGGCTACCGGTACACTTCCCGGTGTCATGAAAGCTTATGACCTCGGCCTCTTTGATCTCGACGCCCGCGCTTCCAAATATATTCCCGGCCTCGTCGGTTCAAACAAAGAGGATGTCACCGTCCGTCAGCTTCTTTACCACGAGAGCGGCATCCAGCCTTCGCTCAATCTTTTCTACATCATGATGGATACAGCGACCTACACCGACCCGCTCATCTCCGGCAAACCTACCGCCACAAACTCTATCAAGATTCAGCGCGGAGCCTATGGCAACAATACCGCCAAGATTCGCCGCGACATTACCTCGCCCGTCAAGACCGATCGATTCCCCATCCTTGCAGGTCGCGATGTATATGTAGGTAAAGAATCGTATGACACCATCATGGGTCGCATCTACAGCTCGCCCCTACGCAAAAATAAGAACTATGCCTACAGCTGTCTCAACTTCTGTCTGCTCATGGACCTTGAACAGCATGTGACCGGTCAGAACCACGACAAATGGGTTCATGACAGTATCTTTGCTCCGATGGGAGCTGGTCTTGTCGGTTATCGTCCGCTCGAACGCTTCACTGTCAACGACATCGCCACCACCGAAAACGACACTTATCTGCGCCGACAAACTATCTGCGGATATGTCCATGACGAACTCGCCGACTTCTCAGGTGGTGTTCAGGGCAATGCCGGTCTCTTCTCCAATGCCGGTGACCTCGCCAAGCTGTGCCAGATGTGGCTCAACGGAGGTAAATATGGTGACAAACAGATTCTTTCTGAAGAAACTGTCAAGCTCTTCACAACTGACAAGAGTCCTACATGTCGCCGCGGTCTCGGCTTTGACAAGCCCGACAAGGAAAATGACGACAACTCACCCACATGTTCCGAAGCTACCGCCGCCACATTTGGTCACCTCGGTTTCACCGGTACAGTTTTCTGGGTTGACCCTGACAATGACCTCGTCTTCATCTTCCTCAACAACCGTGTGAATCCCACCCGCGACAACGACGCTTTCAACAAGCTCAACCTGCGTCCGGCCCTTTTCAGCGAAGTCTACAAGTCAATCAAAAAATAACATAATGAAAAAACTCTTTTTATCGGCGGCCACAATCCTATCAGCGATTGTGGCCGTCGCTCAACATAGCGAAATCCACGCCACGCTCGACAATTCGGCAATCTATCCGTCGACAGTCCATTCCTATATCATCACTGTCCCCGACAGTTATGATTCCGCCACACCGGCCGCTCTATATCTTGGACTTGACGGTATCCTGTGCTACGCCCCCGAGGTTATCGACTCGCTCATGTCGCGTGGTGTCATCCCCACCACTATCGGTGTCTTTTTACAACCAGGAGTTGTAAAGGATGCCGACGGCAATATCGTCCGTTACAACAGGAGTAATGAATTTGATGCCACCGACGACCGGTTTGCCCGTTTCCTTGAAACCGAACTCCTCCCCGCTGTCGAAAAAGCCGTGACAGCCAACGGCCGTACAATAAATCTTACATCCGATCCGTCCGACCGAATGATTTTCGGACTAAGCAGTGGTGGAATTGCCGCATTTACCGCGGCATGGCATCGCCCCGATATGTTTGGTAAAGTATTCAGCGGATGCGGCACGTTTGTGCCCATGCGCGGCGGCCAGAACCTTCAGGCCATTGTCCGAAAGCACGAACCAAAACCTTTACGGATATGCATTCAGGACGGATTCAGTGATACATGGAATCCTATTTTCGGCAGCTGGTATGAAGCTAACGCCATGCTTGGCACAGCCCTCGATTTTGCCGGATATGCACCTATGCTCGACTGGGCCGAGGGTGGGCACAGTGTGCGCCGTGCTACCGAGATATTTCCCGATGTAATGACATGGATGTGGCAGCCCGACACCGTCGTTCACGCCACGTCAAACGATTTTCTTGCACCACGACTGGCACCCGGCCACGACTGGCAACGACTCACCACCCCGGTCGCCTTTAATACTGAGAGTCCTCTTGAGCTTCCCGACGGGAGCAAAGCGACCGTCTTTGCACGCTATCCCGACGGGCGTCATGTCGCTGTCGTCGTTCCCGGTTCCAATTTCCTTGACCAATACCTTGTTGACGCAAACGGCAACCTCAATAGCGGTCAGCGTTTCTATTGGCTACATGACTATGACAACTCTCAGCTCACCATCGGCTCCATGACTTTTGACGGTGACGGTTATCTGTGGGTTGTTACCTCGGCCGGCATTCAGATATGTGACCAAAACGGGCGTGTGCGCGCCATCCTCTCGATGCCGCGTGACCTCAATCCCTCGTCAACCCACATCTCCATTCCCGCCGACAACACTGTCATCATCACCGACGGCAACGCTACCTATCAGCGCCACTTCAACACTCTCCCCCGTCCGGTCGCCGGTCAGCGCCCCAAATCCCAAGGCCCCGCCTGATTTATTTATCGTCCGAAAATATGTCCGAGTATTGTCTCGCCATGCCCATAGGGATATGGAATTAAGCCTACAACAAGCACAAGTGTCACAAAAATAACTATTATCAGCACAGTCCCCCAATGAACTAGCGCCGGAGGAATCTCTCCTATCAGCCGGCGTACTTTGGGTGACCTCAACTCAATCTGATCGTGGTGTAATTCTTCTTTTTCGCACATATCATTTTTCAATTTCCAAGTTCAAGCTGATTTTTAACAAGATGGTAATATGCTCCCCTTGAGGCGGTCAGAGACTCATGATCGCCCATCTCAACCACACGACCACCGTCAACCACAATAATACGGTCGGCATTTCTGACCGTCGATAAACGGTGGGCAACAATAACGACTGTACGTCCCTCATAAAATTTGGCAAGACTATCTACAATCTCATGCTCATTTGTGGCATCAAGTGAATTTGTAGCCTCATCCAAAAAGATAAAATCAGGATTTTTATACACGGCTCGCGCTATCAGTATGCGCTGCTTTTGCCCCTGACTCAGCCCCACGCCATCTCGGCCGATAGATGTGCTATATTTCAACGGTAACCGTATCACATAATCATGAATATTAGCTATACGAGCCGCTTGTTCAAGTCGTTCAACATCTATCTCACCGTCATCGACCGCAATATTTCGGGCAATAGACTCCGAAAAAATCGCCCCATCCTGCATCACTACACCACATCGCCGACGCCACCATTTCAAGTTGTAATCCCCAATCGGCTGGTCTCCGATTCTGATTTCGCCCGACTCCACAGGATAATAACCGAGCATCAGTTTTATCAGTGTGGTTTTACCACTGCCCGATGCCCCGACAATCGCAGTTACCTTACCCTCTTCCACAGTAAACGATACACCATCAAGCGTCTTTTTCATCGCATGGGGATCATAGCGGAACGAGACATCATCAACCGTTATGGACTTATGGCCAACAAGAGACGAGCATCGGTCCTCATTCTCCTCCTCATTACGACTGCCATGAATCTCATTGATACGTTCAAGCGAGATTTTAACATCCTGTATCGAATAGACAAACGACATTAACTGAGACACAGGTGTATTTAGCTGTCCGATGATATACTGCACCGCCAACATCTCGCCGAGCGACATCCGACCGTTGATAACCGCCGTAGCAGCAAAAACAGTTATGACTATATTTTTAACCTCATTTATAAAAATCGAACCCGCCTCACGGCTTTGCTGAAGCCTCAGCGACTTCATCTGCACCTCAAAAAGGTCGGCTTGAACATCTTCCCACTCATGACGACGGCGACGTTCACAATCTTGCAACTTGATTTCCTGCATCGACGTTATAAACTGAAATGTCTTGTTTTGATTCATAGCCTGACATACAAACAGCTCATAATCAAGCATCTTGCGCCTATGCAAAAATGACCCTATCCATAAGCCATAAATAGCCGTTCCCGCCAAAAACACGATAAATATCAAACTATTATAAATCAACAATACAATCCCAAAAGTCAAAAAGCTCAAGCAGATATAAACAACATTGAGCAATTCGCCTGTCAGGAACGACTGAATACGTCCGTGGTCGCTCATGCGTTGCATCAGGTCACCGGTTAGCTTTGTTTCAAAAAAAGACATCGGCAGCTTAAGCAATTTGATAAAAAAGTCGCTCAACAATGAAATATTGATGCGCATCGAGATATGAAGCAACAACCATCGCCTTACAAAATCAGTAACCGTGCGACCTACCACAATCATCAACTCTCCCAACAAAATCAACCATATCAGCCTGATATCGCCATGTTTGATACCTATATCAACTGTTGCCTGGGTCAAAAAAGGCATTATTAGCTGAAAAATACATCCGATAAACAATCCTGCCACAATTTGGGCAAAATATCGCCTATATTGCTTCATATATCCGAGAAGAAATCTGAAAGAGCGGGGTTGCGATGCTTCGTGACTCTCTTTTATCATACCAAAACCATCGGAAGGGTCAAAAATCATAGCAATACCTTTATCCTCGCAGTTTGAGCGTATTGTCGCCCATTTTTTTACAAAAGTCTCCCTGCTGTAACAGATCTTTCCTTTGGCTGGGTCGGCAATATAAAACCTGCGACCGCCCTTTGCTACTCTATATAAAACAACAAAATGATTTTGATTCCAATGCAATATACAAGGCATCGGGGCCTCGACAAGCTCGTCAACCGACAGTTTTCCCCCCTCGGCATCCAATCCAAGCTTCTCGGCGACATCCTTTATACCCTTCATCGACACCCCCTCGGTTGTGGCATGACAATATCTTGAAAGAAAATCAATCGAATAATCAGCACCGAAATGACTACAAATCATCGCAAGGCACGCCACCCCACACTGCATCGAATCTTTCTGACGAACTATTCTAAGACCCATTTGATTAGAGGTATCTATTATTAATTCAACAATCCTGACTGAGCTCCTCCGGGAGCCTGCGCCTCATTACCTCGACTGACTTTTTTACCGTATGAGAATGTATAAGATGCCGTCAAACTGATTGTTGTGTGAAAAGTCGGCGAATAATTATCTATATGAGAAATATAATCTGATGTGATTATATCGCTATAGCCTCTTTTATAAGTTGCAAAGGGGCAAAGTGCCGAAGCTGTAACTTTCAATTTTCCGTTACTCCATCCTCCACCCGCTGTAAAGTAACCTTTGTTATAGGTATGTTGAGAACGGGAAAAGTTATACGCTCGTGTCTGGTAGCTCCCGTTTATGTAAAAATTGGAAAACGAATATGTAAATTGAGCGTTAAATCTCATATAATTCTTTTCTATACCCATTATCCCATTTTGATTTACAAGATTTAATTGGGGCGTGGCTTTCATTGTCAAATTACGATTGGGGGTATTGAACGAAACCGGGAGTCTGAACGTCCAATTATTTGATACACCGTTATTAATAATACCTCTAATCATAACTTCCCTACCATTAATCTTCATCGGCTCATATTGGTAATTGATATCTCGGCTTGAATGATAATATTGAACTAATGGCACAACCGAAAAACATCGTGAAACTTTCCAGTAAAATGACAAGTCATTGGATTGAACCATTGTCGTTTTAAGATTGGGATTTCCCTTTATACCCATAATTTGGTTTTGTGACTGTAGATTTGGCGCCATATTACTTGCCCCTACTGACATAAAGTAAAATTGGCTTGAAAAATCAATACGCATTTTATTTCCAAACGTATAAGTCATTGGTAGATAATATTTAGGCATCCAACGTTTCTCCATATAGCCGCCAATTGATTCAGACGTATAAAATAAAGAGATGTTTGGTCTCATAAAAAAGCTTCCAAAGCTGAGTGATGGTTCAACTCCAACACCTCCACTATAAAATCTATATTTTTCATTTGCCGGTATTTCTCCACCATAACTCATATTATTCCCCTTAGTTTCTCCAATCAAACGTATTGTAAAACTATGAGAGCCAAGGTTCTTTGTTAAATTTACAGGTAAAAAAGCGTTCCATGCATTATCAATATTATCATTGATAATACTATTCCCCGATGAATTATATTCGTAGAAACTATTAATTTTTGAATAAGCAGCCGTTAGACCAACCATTAAAGATAAGTCATACGGCAATATAAAAAAATAATTTCCAACCAAGCTTACTCCAGTCGAATTAGATCTACGTTCACTCATACTTTTTCCGGAATTATAATTTCCTGTCGAAAAATTCTCAGTCATTTCTAAAAGATTTCCGGGAACACGATTTGATCTTACTCCAACTGTATTATCAATCATTGTTTTTTTTGTTTGATATGCAGCTTTTAAAAATCCGTTTATATCATTCGATTTATTTTTGCTACGATCGTTTATACTGCTGTACTCAACAGTTTCGTCCTGAAACTTAAATGATGAATAACTATTGGTATATGTGTGTTTATTATTGGTATATGTATCTCCGACACCGACTTCATAAGTCATATCTTTATATGACATTTTTGAATAAACGCTATATTTTCCGCTATTTAAAATAAAGCGTTCATTACCATCTAAGCGTGTATAACCTCCATATTCATATTTAACCAATACAAAATTAACGACATGACGATCGCCATTAAATCGCGGGTCGTCAGGATAATCATAAACCTCCACTCTCAGCACATCATTGGTATTAAGATTTTCAACCGATGCTTGGGACGCCTTTGCATAATCAATATACATTGACACCTCATCACCGCCTACGGTTGTCACCTTCTCGTCAATAGGCGACACCTCCAATGTTGGAATAGCCATATGGCCAATAAGTGACGAACCGCTCGACGAGATACGGCGATCACGTTTTGACGGAAGAAAAACAGCCTTTTTATCGGTAATATAACTGTTATCAGCCTTAACTTCAACCTCTCCGAGATTTACTATCTGAGGTACAAAATCAAGCGGTACATCTATCTTGATCGTGTCTTTGAGAGTCACTATTGCCTGTGTCCATGAACTGTTATCGGGATTAACCACTGCAATCATCGCTTCAACATCGCGAGGCAATCCCCGGAATATATATGTTGTATCATTTTTGTTTTCTTCTCCACGAGACAAAATCTTTGCTTGAGGTGTGACAGCCGACACATTATTCATCCCTGCTATTTTTGTGTGCAACTCTACCGAGTTAAATATCACTACCAAATCATAAGCATTAGCCGTAATGCAAAAACACATTGAAAAGACAACAATTAATAACAACTTAAATACTCTCATAATGATCAGTTTTTTAGTTCACTTTCAATTAAGACCCTCTTAATTATTTAAAGTTAATTTTCGACAAATACTTTTGATGTCAAAAGTGCCTTTTTCATCATCATGCGTGTCATCGGCGAGTACCGGGGTAAAAAAGGAAGTATCCAACAGTAACAATATTGCCAAAATCTGCTTCATATTATTATATAGTGATTAAGTTTGTGATGCAAAATTATGGTTATTTGCATCGGTGCACAAGAAAAGCTGTGCGGAAAAGGGTTGGAAATACTTTCCGCACCTTCTCCGCACAAACTAAAAATTATATATCTCTATTTTACAGCAGCTTGACTATTTTATCAACAACCGTCACCGGGGTCTTTTCTCCAAGGATTTTCATGCCGATTCCCTCACGTCGCGACGACACCGACCCTTTGGTGAGTCCTATCAGGGTCGCCAGCCGTGTAGGTTTGAAGCCCATTTTGATGAGTAGACACGTTTTATACTCAATATCGGTCAGTTTTCCACGCGACAGGGTGTAAAGATTACTTTTGAATTTTGGCGATTTGAGCAGAATTGCCCCTTCGACCTGCTTCATCAAGTCCTTATTTTCGATAACGACACGGTCTTCCTCAATCTTTTGGCTCAATACATCGTAGACCTCAGTCGTTTTAAAATCGGACATCGAGTCAACCAAATCACTATTCTCCGCCATTGAAATCAATTCTTTTCTCATCTTTTCAAGCGACGCCTCGTCGCTGTCAAATGTCCCCGTGTTGATCTGCACTGCCGGTTCCGTTTCCTTTTCCCGGCTGTTCAGTCGGTCAATCTGCAACTTCAGTTCCTCGATATATAGCTGGGCGTCGCGCATCTCGACCAAGCGAGACTTCTCGCGGAATCTCGAGTAAAGCACCGCTACACTTAAAAGCAATATTAGTATAACCGATACCAACAGGCAATTGAACATCAATTGTCGGGATTTTTTTGCCTGCCGGCTTTCGCGCTCATGCAGCTCGTAATTGTACATCGAGGTCTGCATCAACACCTGCTGGGAATCATGACGGTTGAAATACTCCTCTACAACACTGTTATAATCTTCATAATAAAAAAGGAGTGTATCTATCGGGATCAACTGCTGAATCTCCGGTTTTAACAACATGAGATATGCACCACGTTTATTGCCGAGATTATTACTTCGGAGTATCTCACGTGCATAATGATATGCCGTATCAAATATCTCGTTTTTATAGTATATCTTCGATGCGCATATATTAAAAAATGGCGCCGAATCATAAGAAACACTATCTAACAAAGTCCTAATTAGATTCAATGCTGATTCATTTTGACCAAGCTTATTTTTCAAGTCGGCATAACTAATGTTCAAATCATATTTGTGGCTAAAGTCTAGATTTTTCCCTACGTCCAACGCTCTTCTAATATAAAATTCGGCTTTGTCATAATCCCTTTGTTCAACATAAACTCTTTCCAGAAGCTCGTAATCAAACGCCAGATTAAAACTGTCACCCTCGATCTTATCAATCTCAATAACCTCCTCAAGATAAGGCACAGCTTGACTGTACAATCTCATTTCAATCAACAGTCGCCCAAGCTGACTGATGACATTACCCCTCACATGAAGATTACGGGCATCAGGAGGCAGCTCGTCCAATGCCCGCTGATAATATCTCAACGACGTGGGATAGTCGCCCAGATCGCTGTAAACTCGGCCACCGTAATAAAGAGCCTCGGCATATTTATCCCCCTCGGTCGCTTCATAATAGGAGATGACTCTTTTAATGAGACTGTCATTCTCATGATCTATATAGGCTTTATCCCGCGACTTAACAGTCAGCAAGTCATAATACATCCGGTCACTTGTGCTGTAATCCCGGTCCTTAACGCTGTCAAGCATCGACAGCGCCAGCCGTCCGTCGGTCTCGGCTATAGAATTGATTGCGTCAAGATGCGCTCGATTTCTCATTTCGCCGCAACATGACAAAATCAGTAAAAATATGATGCAATAGGGCAATGTCGTTTTCATGTCGTGAACTTATTCTATCACAAAGATAGGCTATATTTCTCAAAGTTCGAGTCTTAAGGACAAAAAACAAACACGTAATACCATTTTGGGTATAAAAGCAATAAAAATTGTGTATGGACGTGTCTCTGGCTCGTAAGGACAGAATACCAAATCATTATGTCTATTCATGGAAGGAACGTAATATTTTGCGTTCCACTCATCCATACTGTTTTTTTGACAGGAGAACAAATTATATTGGTCGAAGACCATTAATAACCTTAAACCCCATCATGGAGCGACAGAGACTTGATGGGGTCAAGCCCGGTCTTACCTACTTCGCATCGTCGACGACGATGAACCCGATAAAATCATAGTATTTAATACATATGGTCTATTCTGTAAATTTAGAATAAAAAAAATTGATTGTCTCTCGACAACCAATCTTAGTTAACCTTAAATCTAATACCATGAAAAACACATTGCAAAATTACTACCTTTTTTGATTCTGACAAATCATTTTGCAATAAAAATGCATCGATTTAACTTTTATTAAGCGTAAAATGCCGTTTTTAGACTCAAATTCAATCAAAAGTGACAAAATAATGCTATTTTACTATCATTTTGCCAGCATGCTATATCATAATACCTAATAGTCTACATTATGCCTGTTTCACAATCATTAACAATAGTCTGTATTACCATAAGAAATGTCCAGATAATAGAATAGACAATTTCCATAAACCACTGTACTACGCTCACTTAACTATTTATGAAACAACCATTACACTTCCACCGCACGGCTCCATATCAAACAATCGGGTAGGTCGGAAAACGGAGTAAGTTTTCTGACCTACTTTCGTTTTCCTTCCTTCCACACCACCGTACGTGC
>JAIDNJ010000110.1 GCA_029063895.1 Muribaculaceae bacterium
ATGAAAACCGCCCGAGCCCTGACAATAGCCCTGTCGCTTATAAAGATTATGGCAATATTGCTTATAATAGTGCTGCTGGTCGTAAATACTCGTATGGGTATGTTCAGTTATGACTTTTGGGGACGCATGAGCGATTTGGGCGGTTTTGGCGACCAGATCAAGAGTACGATGCTGGTGACACTGTGGTGTTTTATCGGTATTGAGGGGGCGGTGATGATGTCGGGCCGTGCGCGCCGTAATACTGATGTAGGCCGTGCCGGCGTTACAGGCTTCCTGACAGCATGGATTCTTTATGTGATGGTGTCGGTTTTCAGTTTCGGAGTGATGACTCAGCCCGAACTTGCCGTCCAACATGACCCCTCGGTGGCCTATGTGCTCAGAGCTGTGTGCGGTCCGTGGGCCTATTATATTGTAATCGCTTCAATCGTGATTGCCCTTACGGGTGGATGGCTCGCATGGAGTCTGATATGTGGTGAGGTTCCCTACACGGCGGCAAGCGTTGGTATCTTTCCACGCAAGTTCTTGAAATTGAACCGTTACGGGATGCCTTGGTATGGTCTGTTGATATCGAGCGTCATCATGCAGCTGTTCTTGCTTCTGGTAGTGATGGACGACAATGTTTACCTCGCGGCAATCAATATCACCGGAATGATGGTGTTGCCTGCTTACCTTGTGAGCGGCATGTTTCTGTGGAAAATATCGCTCAAGCCGGGAGGATTGTGCACCGACAGCCGTCGCAATGTTTTGAAGTGCCGATGGACAGCGATAGGCTGCACCCTGTTTTGCCTTTGGATGATTTATGCAGGCGGCCTTGACCTGTTTATGGAAACGTCGCTGTTTTATCTTGCCGGCTTCATTTTTTATTATCAGGCATGGCGCGAGAAACGTAACGCCTGCATATTCCTCACATCAAAAGAAAAAGTAGGGTTGGGGTTGATTATCGTTCTTGCAATCGTGTCGGTTGTGATGATGGTTTCGTGAGTGATTTGTTGAAAAATTATACCTGTTTGTTGAATGAATTGGGCGACTTGTTGTTTGATTTATTATATTTGCAGAATAAAACAGGTAATTGAATGACTGATTTAAGAAACCGCAGAACCGAAACATTACTATATGTGCTTGTGTGGCTGTTGGTGGCCGGGCTTTATTTGCTCGACATCATGCGCAGCCGCTATCAGATGTCGCTCCCGACGCTTGATTGGGGAGTGCTTTGGCATTTGGTAAAGATGTTATTGCCGTTTTTTCTGCTATTTCTAATCAATAACTGTGTACTGATACCGTTTTATCTTTTAAAAAACAGATTTTGGCAATATTTTTTACTGGCTGGCGGAGCGGTGCTGTTGCTATGGGGTTATCAGTGGATTAATTTTGCCGGTTCCATGGCTCACATGCCGCCGCGCGGGATGATGCCTCCGCCCCACATACGCCCACTGATACCGCTGCCGCTTGTTCTTGACATTACCTGTGACATTCTTGTAGTGGGGTGCAACCTTGCTGTAGCGCTTATGTTCCGGCGATTTGACGACAAGCTTGAAAAAGAGAGCCTTATGAAGACCAATGCCGAGAATCAGCTTGCCTACCTCAAGGCCCAGATCAATCCTCATTTCTACATGAATATGCTCAACAACATTCATGGCATGATTGAGATTGACCCCGAAAAAGCACAGGGAATGGTGATTGACATGTCAAACCTGATGAGATACATGATTTATGACAGTTCAAAGCCGTTGATCGGATTGGACAACGAGGTGGCGTTTTTGCGCAACTATCTACGGTTGATGAGGCAGCGCTATCCCGAAAATCTGGTGACTATCACAGCCACGTTTCCCGATGACTCGGTCATGAAACAGGTGTCTATACCGCCGTTGCTTTTTCTGGTGTTTATAGAGAATGCGTTCAAGCATGGCATAAGTTATCGCGAGCCGTCGTTTGTAAACGTCGCTATTGAGGTGAGCGACCGATTTGTCAATTTCAGCTGTAGCAACAGCAATCATGGATCGGAGCCCGACAAGTCAACCGGAATAGGGTTGCAGAATATTGGCAAACGCCTCGCGCTTATCTATGGTGACAATGCTTCATTGCAGCTCCACACAACCGATAACGCATTTATTGTAAACCTTTCAATACCAATCCATGAAACTACAGACGCTGATAATCGATGACGAACCGATAGCTCTTGAAAAGCTGAAAAACTATGTGGAAAAGATTCCGTTTCTTACTCTTGCCGGAGTATGTCACAACGGTTTTGAAGCTATAGAGATGCTTAACAGCGGTGTCGAGGTCGACCTGATAATCACCGATATAAATATGCCCGACCTTAGCGGTCTCGATTTTGTGAAGTCGCTGTCGAGCACGCCCATGATTATTTTCACGACCGCATTTTCTCAATATGCCGTCGACAGCTACAAGGTTTCGGCTGTCGACTATCTGCTCAAACCCTACAGCTTTGCCGATTTCAGCCGCGCTGCCGGAAGGGCTATAGCAATGGCGGCTTCCAAAAATCAACAGCACGACGCCATTATGCGCGGGAATGCCGACGACTCGCTGTTTGTCAAGGTTGACTATCGATACGTGAGGATATCGCAATCAGACATTAGGTTTATAAAAGGGTTTGGCGAATACATTAGAATCTATATTGACGGACGCGAAGATCCATTGGTGACGCTAAGTTCGTTCAGTGCCGTGATGGAGCGGTTGGGCGATTCGTTTTTGCAGGTCCACCGGTCATTTATCGTCAACATGAACAAGATAGAGCAAATCGAGCGCAACCGTCTGGTTATGGATGCCGACAATATAATACCGGTGGGCGACAGCTATAAAAACATGCTAAACGATTATCTGGCGGCCCATGCTGTAGGCCGGTCTCCTAAATAAGTGTACCTCGTCATTCATATCGGTTGGACGGCGTTCGTTGATTAATAATGGCGATTGGTTGAATCTGTTTTGACCATTGCTGTATATGTCGTAATATTGCAGCCGAAAAGAAAAAACATGCCTGAAAAGATGAAAAAAGAACTGTTTATGCTCTTAATGATTGCTATTGGATGGTCGGTTCAGGGACAGACATGGACCTATAGCGATTGTCTTGAATATGCCCGACAGCATAACATATCTATACAAAAATCCTATCTTACAGAACAATCAGCCAATTATTCGCTGGAAGAAGCCAAAGCTCAGTGGCAGCCGTCGCTCGACTTTGCCACCACTCACAGTTATGGCAACTATCCGTGGGCCCAGGAACGCAAGAATGACTATAGCAGCACCTATGGACTCAATGCCGGATGGACCGTGTGGAACGGTGGCAAGCGTGAGAATACAATAAAGCAGCAGCAACTTCAAACCGAGATAAACCGACTCAATACCGGCGAACTCATACGCTCGCTCGAAACCGACTTACTCCAGGTTTACCTAAATATTTTGTATGCCAAAGAGTCGATTGGCATTTATGAAGAGGCGCTCAAACTGAGCGAGGCTCAGGCCGATCGTGCCTATCGCCTTATGGAGGCCGGCAAGCTTTCGCGCGTCGACTATACCCAGCTTCAGTCACAGGCCGAGCAGGACCGCTATTCGCTTGTAAATGCGCGTGGAACCTATGACTCCCGCCGTATGGAGCTTAAACAGCTTCTTGAACTGGGTATCGATGCCGATATCAACATTGCCGACGTGACATGGAACGAAGACCGGTTGCTCGCCGAGCTCCCTCCAATGGCCGAGAGCTATCAAAAAGCAGTCGAGGTCGATCTGAAAATCAAGGGACTGGAGATGTCTAAAGATGTGTCACAGCTCGACGTGGCTATAGCCAAGGCCGGACATATGCCGACTATCTCGCTCAATGCATCGGCCGGAACAGCATACAGTGCTCCCGGAGAAGCATTTGGCACCACTCTCAAACGTCGTTGGAACGAATCGCTCGGATTGACTCTCGCCGTTCCCATCTTTGATAATAAGAAAATAAAAACAGCTGTGGCTCGGGCCCGTGTCGCCGAGCTTGATGCTCAGCTCGACATAGACAAGCGTTTGACCGACCTTGCTCAAGCCGTTGAAAACTGGTATATAGAGACACGTTCGGCCCGTTCACGCTACAGTGCCGCCTTGACAAGTCTTGAATCGGCTCAACTGACCGAGGAACTCACCGCCGAGCGTTTTGAACTGGGATATGTCAACACTATCGAACTGATGACGGCCCACAATGCCTGTATCGAGGCCCGTCACTCGCTTTTACAGTCAAAATATATGGCTATACTCGGTCGGGAAATGATAGATTTCTATCGCAACGGTACGGTTGATTTCAAATGATTAAAACGAAAAATATATAAATGAAAAAGGAACTGATTCTTACAACCGCTATTGCCGTGATGCTGATGTCATCGTGTGGCAAGAAGCAGGAGATAACTCTCGAGACTGTCAAGGTCGAGCGTGGCGAGATTTCGGAAACGGTGACGGCCACCGGAACTATCGAGTCGGTCACTCAGGTCGATGTCGGTACTCAGGTGACCGGTATAATCGACAAGTTATATGCCGATTACAACAGTGTTGTCACCAAAGGACAGCTCATAGCCGAGATAGAAAAAACACTGCTTGAAAGTGACCTTGCCAGTGCCGAGGCCAATGTAGAGTCGGCGCGTGTCACCTATGAATACAATCTCACCAACTACAACCGTGACAAGGCTATTAACGACAAGAAGCTCATAAGAGATTATGAGTTACAGACATCG
>JAIDNJ010000111.1 GCA_029063895.1 Muribaculaceae bacterium
AGCGCGTTTTTACAGTCGGTGAGACCGGCGCTTGTGAGGTCGCGGAGTTTTTTGATGTCATTAATTGAAACAGCCAGATTATGGTATGTTTTTTTAGAGTTAAAAATTACTCGGCAGCTTCTTCAGCAGCGGGAGCTTCGGGCTGTTCGTCGGCGGCTTTGCGATTAACGCGACGACGTTCGCGTTTGGGAGCGGGAGCTTCGCCTTCGGCAGCCTGATTGTCAACCTTCTCGGCTTTGCGTTCTTCGAGACCTTCGCCCATAGCCTGGCAAACGGTGTCGAGGATGAGTTCAACCGATTTAGAAGCGTCATCGTTAGCGGGGATAACGAAATCGACATTTGAGGGGTCAGAGTTTGTATCGACGATAGCGAAAACGGGGATTCCGAGACGGTTGGCCTCAGCCACGGCGATGCGTTCTTTGAGAACGTCAACTACAAAGAGAGCTGAGGGGAGACGGTTGAGGTCGGCGATAGAACCGAGAGTTTTTTCGAGCTTGGCGCGCTGACGTGTAATTTGAAGTTTCTCACGTTTAGAGAGGTTGTCAAAAGTACCGTCATTGGCCATGCGGTCGATAGTAGTCATTTTTTTCACAGCCTTGCGGATGGTGGGGAAGTTGGTGAGCATACCACCGGGCCAGCGTTCGATAACGTAAGGCATACCAACCGATTCAGCTTTTTCCTTGATGACTTGTTTGGCCTGTTTTTTAGTAGAGACAAAAAGAACTTTCTTGCCTGATTTAGCGATATTCTTCAGAGCTGCAGCAGCCTCGTCGAGTTTAGCGGCAGTCTTGTAGAGATCGATGATGTGGATACCGTTGCGCTCCATAAAGATATAGGGCGCCATTGCAGGATTCCATTTACGTTTGAGGTGACCGAAATGGCAACCTGCTTCGAGAAGTTGGTCAAATGTAGGTGTAGACATTTAATAAAAAGTTGTTTACGTTCCGATAATTCAACCCCGGGGTAGGGAACGTGGTCCATCGCCGGGATTTAGATACTAAACACGATATAATATATCTTATACCAATAAAAGGATAAGCAGATATTAACGTTTTGAGAACTGGAAGCGTTTGCGGGCTTTGGGCTGACCGGGTTTCTTACGTTCAACCGAACGGGGGTCACGGGTCATGAAGCCTTCAACGCGGAGAGCGTGTTTGTCTTCAGGATTGATTTTGACAAGAGCGCGGGCGATAGCGAGGCGAAGAGCTTCGGCCTGACCTTTGTAACCGCCACCGTCAAGATTAACCTGAATGTCATATTTTTCAGCTACGTCAAGAAGATTGAGGGGCTGTTTAACGATGTACTGAAGGATTGAAGAGGGGAAGTAAACGTCGAGTGAACGTTTGTTGATTGTGATTGTGCCGTTGCCTTCCTTAACGATTACACGGGCGATAGCTGCTTTACGGCGACCTACTGCATTAACTGTTTCCATAATCTTCCTTCAATTATTTGATTGTGTTAATATCGAGCACAGTCGGGTTCTGGGCTTCGTGAGGATGGTTGGGACCGTTGTAAACGTGCATGTTCTCGATGAGACGACGTCCGAGACGGTTTTTGGGGAGCATACCTTTCATAACACGGATAAAGAGGGGGTGCATGCCCGGTTTAAGGTGTTTGTTGAAAGATTTTTTCATGAGGACCTCGGGAGTGAGTTCGCGCTGACCGCCGGGATAACCGGTGAAGTTGAGATAAATCTTGTCGGTCATTTTTTTACCGGTGATACGCACTTTGTCGGCGTTAACGATAATTACATTGTCGCCACACTCAACAAAGGGAGAGTAGCACGGTTTGTTTTTACCGCGAAGAATTTTAGCGACCTTTGCGCAAAGACGGCCGAGAACCTGGTCGGTGGCATCGATAACCACCCAGTTGTGTTCCACGCTTTGAGCGTTGGGGGTTTGGGTTTTGTAGCTTAGAGTATCCACTTCTAAATATTTGATTTAATGTTACTTAAAATAGGGTCAACCGGCAGTTGGCTCGGCCAAAAGCCTCAACCGGCGATTCCCGATAATGATTTTTGGATAAAATCGGCTTGCAAAGTTAGGCATTTTGAACGGGTTACACAAATTTTGCCATTATTTTTTTTCTTTAATTAAAATAAAACGATTCCGAATCAGAGTTATCTGTCACTGATTCGGAATCGTCTAATCGTTGGTTTGTGTGTTACGTGACGGGGGATGTGTATTATTTACCCGATTCCTCAAATTCCTTATGATATGATTCGAGAATCTGGCTGATAGCGTGGCCTATCTTGACATAGTCATCCTTGGTGAGATTGGCAAGCGAGGCTCTCACGCTCCAGTCAGGACCGGCAAAACCGCTGCCGTTGAGAAGCACGACCGAGGTTTCTTTGGCGAGCCTGAGCACGATGTCGATAGGATCGTAGGTTGCCTTGAGCCACTCACAGAACTCGTCACCATAGAATTTCTTACCCCAGACCATGATGTCGATTTCAGAATAGTAGCCTACTCGATCGGGATCCTCGACAAGGGTGAGGCCGGCCGACTTCCAAAGGGCTTCAAGTCGACGCTCGATCATGTCCTGCATTGTCTTTTTGTATTCATTTTCCTTGTCGACAAGACACATCAGGGCAAACAAAGCCATCTGTACCTGCTGCGGAGTCGAAAGACCGGCGGTGTGATTGAGAGCCACGGCGCGGGAGTCGGCAACAAGACGGTCGATAAACGAAATTTTGTCGGGCTCGGGAGTGAGCGAACGGTAGCGTTCAAAGAGGTCTTTACGCTGGATTTCGGGCTGCTCGGCCAACAGGCGGTCATAGATATTGTCCTTGGCCAAACCAATCACGGCAAGACGCCATCCGGTCGCTCCAAAATATTTTGAGAACGAGTAAACACAGAGTGTGTTTTCGGGCAACTCATACATGAGTGAACGGAAGTCCTTGGCAAAGGTTCCATAGACATCGTCGGTGACAATCATAAGGTTTGGATTGTCGTTTTTCACAATATCGACAATCTTTTTCATACACTCGGCATCGAGCTTGTAGGATGGCGGATTGGACGGATTGACAAGGCAGAGCAGTTTTACCGACGGGTCGCGAAGCTTGTCGAGCTCAGAGTCGGGATACTGCCATGTGTGGAGACCGTTGTCGTCCATTTCAGATGCCTGAATATTGACCACATCAAATTCATAGCGGTCAAGACCCGGGATTTCGAGATAAGGGGTGAAGATAGGGGTCATCAGGGCGATGCGGTCATTGCGGTTGACAAGACGGTTGGCCTGAAGCGAGTCAAAGATGTAGCACATCGCGGCAGTGCCACCCTCGGTTGCAAAGAAGTCATATTCTTTACCAAGTCCGGGAGCATTGTTTCCCATCTCCTGGGCCATGTAGGCGGCTACAATCTCTTCGGCGTGTTCGAGCATGCGGACCGGCGTGGGATACTGGTCACCGATGATAGCTTCGGCCCATTCATAAGCGAGCGAGTCGGGTTCGATTTTCAACGTGTCGATACAGTATTTGATGGCGTCGTGAAGCAGTACAGCACCGGGAAGGGCCGAGTTGGACATCAGGAATCGCTGCAAACGATCCATCGAACCGTCACTGGCCGGAATACCGGCAATACCGGGGTCGGTCTTGAAGGTGCGTGTACACTCGCTGAGAGCCCATTGTCCCAAAAGGAAAAAGGCTTCGCGCGGGGCGGTCGCAATCCAGTCGGGGTTGCCACGACCGGCGTTAAGGAACTGACGTGTCGACTTTCGAGCATCTTTTTTGGCAAGTGCAATAAGAGTGTTCTTGATTTCAAACGGGCTCATTTTTGAGAGCTCGCTTTCTTTTTGGCGGGTATTTGATTTCATATCTTTGTTATATATATTTTTTATAATTCTGAATTTATTATCGACTGCACACTACATCACGAACACCATCACAAGGCCACATAATATCAGCAGTGTATTACCGATGGCATAGGTCACTGTATAGCCCATAGCGGGGACAGTCGACTGCAAGGAGTCCTGAATGGCACCGAGAGCGGCTGTTGTCGTACGGCTACCGGCCACACAACCGAGAGTGAGCGCGGGATGGAACTTAAACACTTTGTCGCCGATGATTATACCGATGATGAGCGGTAGCGTTGTCGCAATCACACCGGCTACAAGGAGCTGCCATCCAACCTGCTGCAAACCTGAGATAAATGTCGGTCCGGCCGAGATACCGATAACGGCGATAAACATGTTGAGACCTACATTATTGAAAACCCAGACAGCCGAGTCGGGAATATGGCCGAATGTCGGGTGTTTGGACCTGAGCCATCCGAGCACAAGACCGGCAATAAGGGCGCCACCGCTTGTGGAGAGGCTCACGGGAATACCGCCAAGATGAAGGGATATGGCACCGATTAACGCGCCGATCGCGATTCCAAGACCGACAAAGACCATGTCGGACGCGGTGGTCGGTTTGTCGGCATAGCCGATATATGAAGCGGCAGCATTAACGTCGGATACCGGGCCGCTGATAGTGATGATATCTCCTCGCTGGAGACGAGTAGAAGCAGTCACCGGAATCTCGACTCCTCCCCTCTTGATAGAGTCTATTGTAACTCCATAAACGTTTTTGGAAACGCGCAAATCGTCAACAGTAGAACCGATCACATATTTGGAAGCTACCATCACCGGGATACGTTCAACCTGGAATGACAGCAAAGCTGCATCAGATATTTCTTTGCCGAGCCACGATTCATCTTCAATCACAAACTCGCGGCGACCCGAGATAACGACATCATCACCTTTTTTAATTACAAAATCGGGAGCCGGTTGTGTTGTAATCGCCGAACCTGAACGGACACGCTCAATAAATAACCGTCGTCCCTGTTTATTCATAAGGTCTTCGATATCTTTCACTGTGCGGGGCGATTCAAATTCAGTTCCGTCAACATGATAGGCACGATAAACGACCGGGCGCCATGCATTGACCAGAGCCGGGTCAGAGGCGGCGCTGTCCTGATTCATGCTGCGTTCGAGGTCTTCGGTCTGTTGTTTTACCTTTTTGAGACCGCCGAGCATCACGGGGCCGAGCGAGCCGAGAATCCATGCCGATCCTATTGTACCGAAAATATATGTGACAGCATAGGCCACGGGGATAATGTCGGTCCACGCCTTTTTATCGGCAGTAGAGGCATCAAGAGTGTTGATAGTGTCACCGGCCACACCGATAACAGCCGAAACAGTCTGAGCACCGGCAAAAAGACCGGCGGCCTCACCTATGTTATAATGGAACAACTTGGCTACAATGATTGTCGACACAAGCACGACCGCACACATCACCACGGCAAAAAGCACCTGCTTCAATCCCGAACCACGCAGCGATGCAAAAAACTGAGGACCTACGCTGTAACCTATCGCAAAGAGAAACAGAAGGAAAAATACCTGTTTTAACGGTCCGGGAAGCGGAATGTCAAGTTGACCGACAAGGACACCTACGAGCAAAACCGAGGTTACCGTTCCTAACGAAAATGTCTTATATCTCAGCTTTCCAATCCAGAAACCGAGACCCAATGTGAGAAATATCGCAATCGCAGGATTATCGCGCAGCGTTTTCACAATCCAATCAAGTAATTCCATAATCTTGAATTTTGTTTATAAATGAGTATGTTCACTGTTGAAACTATGATTATAACGCTATTTAAAGGCTTAAAGTTTATAAAACTATTTTCAAACATTTACCGGCAGCCATAATCTATGTTGCAATCGATGACAAAAAGATTTTTTATTTTTTAATTTTATTTTGTCAATTAAAAAATTCATCATAAATTTGCAGTGTACTATTACACTAATACACTACAACAATATGATTGAGATTAAAAACCTTTCATTCAGCTATC
>JAIDNJ010000112.1 GCA_029063895.1 Muribaculaceae bacterium
ACTTTGCTGATACTGTTCGCGGTTAAAGGCGATATTACCGAGATTATAAAAAGATTTCTCTACAATGGATGCTTCATCACCGGCAGTTTTTACCAGATTTTGCAGAATACGCTCGGCTTGATTGATGGGGCTTGATTCGGCGTTGGGATCCGAATTGCCATTATTTTGAAGCAGTGCCGAAGCAAGGTTAAACTGTGCTACAGCCGAGTTTGGATTAATTTCAAGTGCTTTGTTATAACAAACTTCGGCCTCGGAATAACGCTTGTCGTGATAGAGTTTGTTACCCTCTTTAATTAGGTTACGTACTCTCATTGCCGCACTTCGTTTTTCCGAGCCGACTTTAACCTGAGCGGCCACCGAGTCGGTGGCTGCCTGTTGGTTGCCGTCAACAGCCGAGAGGTCAAGCGACTGTGCCGATAGGCCGGTCGCTAAGCAAAGCGCTATGGCTGCTGCAAGATTCCTATATGCTGTTTTCATTTTTTGAGTCGGGTTTAGTAAAGAAGTTAAACTTGGTGAGCCAACCAATCTCACGGTCGAGAATAAAGATGTCGGCTATAAGGAAAAGCAGGGCGATCCATGCAAATACCGGAAACTGTTCGGCCGATGCTTTGTATACAACATGTTTGAGATCGCCTTTTTCGAGACGGTCAAGACTTTCGGTAAGGTCACTTATTGCCGATCCCGATGCTCCGTTGATAAATATACCGTCTGCCGCATGAGCGATTTCAGTAGCTGCTTCTGCATTCAGAGCCGTAGTCACTACATTTCCTTCCATATCTTTGAGATAAGTTCCGCGGTTATCAAGCGGGATGGGATTACCATTGGTTGAACCGATGCCTACGACATCAATCTGAATACCGCGTTTAGCGGCTTCTTTTGCCATCTCGACAGCATTACCTTCATGATCCTCGGCGTCGGTTATCAGGATAATTGCTTTACCGACAGTCTCATCATTTGTAAAACCGCGCATGGCCAGCGATATTGCATCGGCGATAGCCGTGCCTTGAGTCTGAATCATGTCGGTCGACAGGCTGTTTATGTACATCTTGGCCGATACAAAGTCGGTTGTCATCGGAAGCTGAGTGTAAGCTTCGCCGGCAAAGACTATGAGACCAACTTTATCGTTGTCAAGTTTGTCAACGATTCGGTCAAGAATATGTTTCGCGCGATTTAGGCGCGAAATACCCGAAGGGTCATCATTTGAACTGGCAAGCATCGATCTCGAAACGTCAAATGCAATCATTACCTCGATGCCGCGTGTGTCTTCCTGTGCTTCTTTTTCTCCGGCACGAGGACGCGCAAGCGCAAATACAAGAGCGACAAGAGCTATAAGTTCAAGCGCAATCTTGATATATGGTTTGTAGGGTGATGCATGGGGCATCAGCGGTTTCAGAATATTGATGTTTCCGTAGCGGCGCAACTTCTTACGGCGAGCAATTCGGGCAAGATAGAAGAGCCCGTAGAGCGCCGGTGCAAGAAGCAACAGATATAATAGAGCCGGATGAGCGAAATTAAACATATCTAAATTGAGGAGAGCTTGTTAGGGAATTGTTCTTAAAATTGTGTGACGGAGCAGGAGTTGCAAAACGAGACAGCCTAACGCAATCCATGCCCACGGCATATAATTGTCTTCGGTGTGGGTAAAATTGCGAACGTCCATCGCTGTTTTTTCAAGCTGGTCGATTTGGTCAAACACTTCCTGAAGTACATTGTTACCGGTGGCACGGAAATATTTACCTCCGGTAGCCGATGCAATTTCTTTGAGTGTCTCTTCATCGATAACTACTTCCTGGGGCACATATTCTATTTTACCGAAATAGTCTTGCTGTGGGTAAAGAGCGGTTCCGTTTGTTCCGATACCGATGGTGTAGACTTTGATACCATATTTACGAGCTATCTCGGCTGCGGTAAGCGGTGCAACATTACCTGCATTATTTGAACCGTCGGTCAGGAGGATGATAGTTTTTGATTTGGCCTGACCGTCTTTAATACGGTTGACCGCGGTTACGATTCCATCACCGATGGCGGTAGCGTTACCGAGCATTCCCATCTCGATACCTTGGATGTAGTTGGTGAGCACGGCACGGTCCATTGTCATCGGTACACCGGTGAAACTCTCGTTAGCAAACAATACCAGACCCACATTGTCGTTCTCGCGGGAATTGACAAAATTGGCCGCAACTTCTTTTGCTGCTTCAAGTCGGTCAGGTTTAAAGTCGCGTGCGAGCATACTCGGCGACACGTCAAGAGCAAGTACAATGTCAATACCCTCGGTGTTGGTGGTACGCCATGAGTCGCGGGTTTGCGGACGTGCAAGTATGATTATCACACAAGCTATAGCCGCGAGTCTCAGGATAAAAAGAAAGTGGAGAAGGTATTCTTTGTAGGAGCGTCCGAGTTTTGCAAACGGGTTAACCGTCGAGATTTCCAACGCCGGGTGGGCATTGCGGTGCTTCACCACATACCATGCAATCAATGGTATGAAGAGAAGGAAAAGCCATAAATATCCGGGATTTGCCAGTTGCATTATCTTTAGTTTTTGTTATTATCACTTTGTTGTTTTGTCTCGTCGCCTGTTTTTTCTTCAGGTTCAGGCTCGGGGGCGGGTTTGGTGTCCTCGACAAACTGCATGGCCGAGTTGAATGATTTCACATTGTCCTCGGGAAGCGGTCTAACCTTTGCAAACTTGACAAAGTCGGCGATTTCGAGAATCTGACGCATCAGTCGTGCTGACATCTTCATTTCATCACGGCTCTCAAGAGTGCGCATAATCTGAGATGATGTCATTTCCATCGCATTGATACCGAAACGGTCCTGAAGATATATACGTAAAATATCGGTGAGACGGGTGTAATATTCTTTTTCCATACCGCCGGCACATAGGTTGCGCGATTTGAGATCTGAAAGATCGCGTACAGCAACCTCGTAAGGCGAAAGTTTGGGCTCGGGAGCGCGGAACAGATTTTTGATTTCACGTTTACGCAGTTTGAGCCATGCATAAAGACCGGCACCGACAACAACTAAGAATATGAGAATCCATTCCCAGTAGTCGACAATAAATGCCGGAAGAAAGTCCCACCATCGTGAGTCACCTTTCTCAATATCGGCGTCGGGGTTGATAGTCTCCATGTGAGATACGTCGACTGGATAGACTCTCAGGGCGAGTTCGTCAGTCTTGATAGAATCGGTACCGCGCATGTAAACGATGGGAGGCAATATATAATCACC
>JAIDNJ010000113.1 GCA_029063895.1 Muribaculaceae bacterium
ATGCTTGCCTATACTCCTATTTTCAAATCTGTAATTACAAATTTTAGTCCAACAGTAATATTACCCGACAAAACAAAATTAATCAAATAATTCTAAATGTCCAAATATGATTTGGTTACTGGTTAATTATTATCATCTGTCAATATATTACATATTCATCTATATCGCGTTTTCAATGCGTTTCAATTTAAATGCAAAAATTTGAGGCTCTGAAAGGCAGAATATTAAAGGAATTTTCTAATTTTGCAGTCGATTTATTTTTGGATAATTCATACTCTTAGCAAAATAAGAAGCGTTATGCTTATATCTTGGTTAATGAAGTCCTGAGAAACTTTCATTAGTCTATAACGATGGCATAGTTGGCCCACGTTTCTTAATATCATAAATCCTCCATTGAGCCAACAGAGGACAGCACTAAGATGAATAAATTAAGTATTCTTTTGTTAATGGGTTTATCCCTCATTACATTTGAGGCATTAGGCAACAAAAATAATTCAATTATAGGACGATCCTATAAATCATTCGATACAACTGCCTTTTGTGCCTATCAGACATTTCATCCCTCTCAATATCTTACGGATAATAACTGGGATATCCTATGCGCTTTTGTGGAGCCGGGGAGGACTGAGAAGTTAGACTCATTAGGTATACCTCATAATAAAAGCCAGTTAAGATTATTAGAAGTTGGCGATTTAATTTCATCAGATAATGGAGTATACTCAACAATAATGCCAATATTCGGGAGAAAAGAAACTCAGGTAATCCGTAAGCAATCAAAAGAATTTGCCGACAGTATTTTCCCTGCAATTGAACCGGGAATAAAACAGTTGATTACCGATTTGGAAAAAGCCGGCTATGCAAAGCAAACTTATAGTCTGATATTCTCCTATCTGCTCGACACCTATATTTGGGATGACGAAAGGTTGCCCTCCTCAAAGAACTGTGAGGATCACGGCACATGGTCAGGGGCTTACTGGGCAATGTATGAACCACGCACTCATGTAAAAATAGGGACGAATGGTGTTGGGTCTGTATACCAAAACTGGACGGATGACCTTGGATATTGGTTAAAAACAAGCAGTCTGGTTGCATTTGCAAAAGAAGTGAATAAAACTCAAGGGCGCATTATAGAAAATAAAGAATTAATAAATGCCATAGATGGTTGGGGTCTTACAGATAAGGATGGAAATATTCTTATACCGATAATGCATGTAGGCAACAATGATAATATTGATGTTCTTTGCAAAGACATTACCACACAATTAAGTGAAGCTGTTAAGTCTTACTGTCATACGTGGAGCGCCGAGCATAACATTTCTTCTGAAAAAATGGGACAGATTATTTTCTACCATGAAGTAATGTGGGATTTGCTTGACATCCTTCAAGCAAAAGGTATGATAACAATGCCTCCAATCCTTCAAGGCGAAGAAGTCGGTAAAGAACATTTTGGAGACATATGCTTTATTGTAATACGTGAAGATTAGGATTTAATATCTAACCAGATTCCTTATGCCGAAACGTGTATAACATTTCATCGGTGTGACAACAAGAAAGCTAATATGTTTTAAACTTGTACCTATACTGTATTCTCCTCTATAAATCTATGCTGATAATCAACATAGTAAGGGTTTCATATAAATTTGCGAGCCTTGTTGCATAGTCTCTGAAAGCCACTTAAAACATCATTTTTCAATATGTGGCTCGTGATATACAGCCATCCCCAGCTCTTGTAACGACATTGGACACAATTTTGACAATATTGATAAAAACGCTATCTTTTTACCAATTTTGCGGTTCAGGGAGCAAGATATATTAAAAAATTGTGTAAATTTGCAAAAAAAGAAAATTAAATTCGCTTCTAATGAAATTCAAATTATATATATCCTTGATGCTGCTGATTGTTGCGGCAATCAGCGCCTGCACTCCCCGCAAGGTAACCGAGCTGCAGGAACTGGTGATGAATATAAACCTGATGTGTCCGCTCAACGAAGGTGCAGCCGGAGACATGTTGTCGGTCGAATATGACAAACAAACGAATGAGGTAAAAATGGATATTGCCGCAGACACACGCTTTACCGACATAGGTAAATTGCGTGAACACCGCGAGCTCCAACTCGACTGCCTCAGATTGTCGTTTCACAAAGCCGATGCTACCCGACTGCTCAAAGCCATGACCGCAGCCGACGCATCGCTTAACGTTATCTATACCAATCAAAGCAACGGTCAAACTGTAAATTTCAGAATCACAGCCGATGAGCTGAAAGATGAGGTCAAGAAACAAATCACAACACATCAGAAAGACAGTGTCGAAACAGCGGCTCGTGTCGCCCTTGAAAACGCTATGTGTCCGCGCGAAATTGGTCGCGGACTATTTCTTGACGGTGTTGACATCACAGGGGGAAACATATTGTATATCTACCGTATTAACAATGATTTTAAAAGCGATCGAAATCTTGAAAATGAAAAAGACTCGATTGAAAACGCGATATATGCCAACCTGCGATCTCTACTCAATCATCATCGCAAAGGACGCGAGTTGAGACAAGTAGCCGATCTCGGATATGGACTGGTTTATATTTATAATATTGAAAGCGGTAATGACCGCATCGATATTGTTGTAACCGGCGATACCTTGAAACAACTCGTAGAGCAATGCCGTCCACAACACTTTTACGAACGTCGTTGACCTCTCCTGCCTGAAAACTTATCCTTAAATTACCAATTATAATCTTCACTTTTTAACAATGAAAAAACATCTTGTTGGACTGGGACTTCTATTGTCGATGCTCTGCAGTCCTTTAGGTTTGTCGGGAGCGCTACTACCGACAATTAATCAGACTGAAAAAAACGGTGACGGGGTCGTCTATCGCGATGATAACGTCAGGTTTACAGTTGTTACCGATGGTCTCATAAGGCTGGAATATGCGCCTGACGGCAATTTTGTAGATGACAAATCGTTTGTCGCTGTTAACCGCAAGTTTCCCGCTAATTCGGCTAAAGTCAGCGATAAAGGTTCAAAAGTAACCATTACGACACCCAAAATGTCGCTTATCTATAAAAAAGGGAGCGGCAAGTTTACAGCCGACAACCTTACAATCAAAAGCGCCAAGGGTATGAAACCTTTTACATGGCACCCGGGAGTCGAGCAAAAAGAAAATCTGTCGGGAACCACCCGTACTCAAGTCTCTTATACACATCTTACGCTGCCGACGATCGTACGAGAGTAGATCGCGGTGGT
>JAIDNJ010000114.1 GCA_029063895.1 Muribaculaceae bacterium
CTCTACACGAGTAAGTTCGTCGGCAGCGTCAGATGTGTATTAGAGAATAGGGTTGGGCCACAGATACGTTACCCGACAAAATGACTGCCGACACGCAAAGATATTTAATGAAACGTGATAATTTCATGGTTAAAATTCTATTAGTTATTTCTTTTACAAAATTAATACATAAAATCGCCGATTACACCCCCCCGATAGAGATTGTTTTATTCTGATTTATAAAATTGCGGATTATGGAACATTTATCGGTAGGTACAAAAAAAAATTATCCGTCATCACGACGAATAATCTTCATACCTTAAATCTAATACCATGAAAAACTGATGCAAAGTTAATCATTTCATGTTATACAACATAGTTTTTGAGCACAAAAACATACATAATTAACTACATTTAATAAATAAACCATATTGTCCCTATATATGTGAATTAAATTAACAAATATCGAAACAGTGTTAATAATGGTTTAAATCCCGTTTTAATGACAGTAAAATACTAATTTTGTCCTGTCAGATTATTCTGGCGACATATTTTTGTTAAAGCGTTTTGTGCTTTATCCTTTCTCATCGAAATCGCCAATTTCATACACAAGAGGGTAATGCAGGTTCTGAACGCTCATGACTGTCGTGTATCCACTCCCATGACGGGAGTATCGATATCCGATCAGGCGTGGGAGTGGACTGTCTATCCTTGTGTGAGGCGTTTGGCGATGCCTGATGAGAAGATAGACAGAGCATCGTTCCACGCTTCCTTTTTATTGGCCCGCATCAAGGAACGAATCGGGCTACAAGTCAAGGACAGTCATGATTCATATCGGAAACCTTATCAAAGAAGTATTTGCAAACCAACCCAAAACCCACACGATTAAATGGTTTGCAGAACAGCTCCATTGCCGTCGCGGAAACATCTACGACATCTTCAATCGCGCGACAATCGATACTGAATTACTCGTGAGAATCTCACGAATACTCGACCATGACTTTTTTGAAGACATATCGGGACACCTAAATAATAATACAGATAATAATACCGATAATGAAAGTGTACGAAAAGACCGTACAGATTGACCGCTAATCCAATACATATCAACGCTATATATCTTTTTTATTGTAAGTAATTTTGCAACATATTTAATCATAAAATTAATTTGCAATGAAAAAAGTTTTTATTTCAGTTGCACTTATTTCTATGTCAGTTGCATTGTCAACTTCTTTCGTCAGCTGTAAAGACTACGATGACGATATCACGGAAATAAATGGCAACACAAGTGACCTCAGTTCTCAGATTTCAGCTCTGAAGGAACAGCTGCAGCAACAGGCCACCAGTCTTAATACTGCAGCCAAGAATGCACAGAAAGCTGCCGACCAGGCCGCTGCTGCCGCTAAAACAGCTCAGGAAAAAGGTGATGCCGCAATGGCGCAGGCTCAGTCAGCCCAGGCAGCCGCCGAACAAGCAAAGGCCGATGCTCTTGCTGCTATTGCCGAACAGGCTCAGACTCAGGCAACAAAATATGCCGCTCTTGAGTCAAAGATTAATGCTGCAACAGCCGATATCCCGGCTCTTAAAACTCAGCTCGAAGGTTTTATTGAAGACGCAGCCGCTCTTCAGGGTAAAGTGTCGGCTATTGACGCAAAGCTTGCAAACGTTGATTTAAACAAAATGACTTCTGATATCGCAGACATTCTCACCAAAGTCGGTGCGAACACAACGGAAGTTGCTGATCTCAAATCAAAATATGCTGAGCTTAATACCTCAATCCAAACTCTCAACCAGTTTAAACAGGCTGCTCAAACTCAGCTGGCTGCTCTTGAAAACTTCAAGACTACCACTACCACTGACATTACAGCAATCAAAGGTCAGATATCTGAAATTGAAACCAAACTGGCTACAGTTTTGGAGTCACTCACTGATCTCGCCGACCTCAAGACTGATCTCGCTGACGTTAAAACCCAGCTCACCGGCATCAACACCGAGATTACTAAAATCAACGGTGCGTTGAGCACTCTAAGCGAAATCCTCAACCGTCGTCTTTCAAGCGTTACTTTCGTTCCGAGCGCATACGTTAACGGTATTCCTGCCATCGACTTCTCGTCAATCGAGTATGTTCCTATGGAAAAAGCTGCCGCAGGTAACTGGGCTGCCGGAACCGGTGATGCTGTCAACGTTGCTTCAACCGATATCACTGCTGTTTATCGTCTCAACCCCTCTACTGTTGGTCTTGAGGATATCGATGTGAACGGTATTGAATTTGTTGACGGTGTAGCTACTTCACGTGCTGCAACACCTGCTCTTATTGAGGTTGCTGAAAATGGCGTATCTATCAATGAAAACGGCGAACTCGTTCTCAATGTAGTCAAAACAAGTGACAACCTCTTCAATAAAGGTCTTGCTTCAAACCAAATAAACATTGTAGCTCTCAAAGTTCCTGTTGCTAAAAAACATCTCTTCTCTGATGAGACTGAAGCAAACGTATTCTCTGAATATGTTCGTCTCGCTGAGTTCCAGCTCACTCCTCAAATCGGTCAGGTTGGTGAAGAAGTCGCAACTCCTCAGTTTAACGACTCTATCGCAGCTTATACTACTGATGTTGAAGTTGTGAAAGTTCCCTACACCAAGTCTCAGGACCTTCTTGAAATCGCTGATGCAGTCCTTCTTAACAAGACCGAATGGTTTGCATCTCTCGATACTCCCGAGGCTCGTGCCGCCTACGGTCTCGATCTCACATTCCACATCGCCAAGGCTAAATATGAAGTTGACGGTGTAGATCAGCAGATTTTCGGTAAGATTGAAGGTAGCACATTCAGCCCAGTTATTCCTACCGGTTACTCAATCCAGAGTATCCCCGGAATGACTCCTATCGTAGCAGTTACTCTCGTTGATGTCAAGAACCACAATGTTGTAGATCAGCGATACATCAAACTCGAACTTTCAGCTGAAAAGTCTGAATATGAGATCGATTATCCCAACTTTACTGAAGATCTCTTCTGCGGTGACAAGACATTCAATATTTCTTGGGCTGACTTCCAGAAGAACGTACTCAGCAAGTGTGGTACTGCCGAGCTTGGCTATCTCACTCAGGATGAGTTCATCAAATACTACGTTAATGATGATATGACCATCACATATGGCAACTACGCTGAGGATGCCGACGAAGAAGGTGTAACCGCTACATTTGACGCGACAGCCGACAACGCTATCACTTGGGTTGTTTCTGCCGAGCAGGTTGGTGAAGTTAAAGACGTGAAGACTGTAACAGCTACTATCACTTTGACTAACGAAACTCGTGGTAAGATCACAATCACACTCAGCCTCATCGTTACCAACAACACCGCTAAACTCCCGAAACTCGGCGCAACCGATAACCTTATCTGGGATAACGGAACAATGTTGATTTACCCGACCAACCCCGCTGATCCTGATGCAGAAGCTAAGGCAACTTACAACACTAACATCCTCACGGGTCGCACCAATCCTTATGTAACCGGTCTTCTCGATTGCGCAGGCTACTATATGCTCCTTGACACCGATGAAGACAGCCCCGTAAGCCTTGAATATCCCGCCGAATACGCTACTGAATATTCAATCACAGCAGCAAATCAGGGTGATCTTGAATACGTTCGCTTTATAATTGAAAACAATGAAGCAGGTATCGCAATGGTTGAAGGTGAAGAAACAGTTAATATGAACTGGCAGGCTTACCTCAACGGTGAGGCCGCAGGTAACCTCTATACAATCGGAACCAGCAAGCTCCACATCCTCAAACCGCTTTATCTTAACACAGTAAATAGCGAAGATGCACTTGTTGATAACTCTGAACTTGTAACAGTTTCTCTTGGAAACTACTATACAATCAACGATGCTTACAAAAACGTAATCTTCAAAGATGGTGCAGTAGCCAACCAGAAACTCTACGACTACTATGGTATTGAAACTGTAACATTTGGTCCGGATGCCGATATTACTATCGCCGACAATATTGCCGGTATTGAAAATGTCCGCACACCGGCAGATATCAAACTTGCAATATCTGTATCTAATGACGGAGAACTGTCATTCCAGAACACAGGTGCTCCTCTCCAAGACAATGCTTATATCATAGTTCCCGTGACAATCAAACATCTCTGGGGTACTCTGAAAGGCAACATCGCCGTTCCCTTGCAGAAAACACTCTGACATAGTAATTAAATATAATTTGATTAAACATGATGAGGCTGTCTAACAACCAAAGTTAGACGGTCTCTTTTTTAGTATCAAAAAACGAAGATTCAAGCCACATTAATAT
>JAIDNJ010000115.1 GCA_029063895.1 Muribaculaceae bacterium
GCTCGAATGGTGGAATGGTAGACACGAGGGACTTAAAATCCCTTGGCCATTGCGGCTGTGCGGGTTCGAGTCCCGCTTCGAGCACCACAAAACCATTAAGGCGGCGCGTCAAGATTGACGCGCCGCCTTTTTTAGTATGACATGCCCGTCATACTAAAAAAATTGGGAAGCTATCATCTCGACAGCTTCCCAAATAATCTTAATTACTAGTCTTAATACCAGTACTAATGTACCGATTTATTGTCAATTCTTGCTTTAAGGCAAAATATCAATCATTATTCTTCTGCGGTTATTACGCGGTTCCAAGTACCGTCGGGGTTGATTGACTCAAATTTGGTAATCAACTGGTTGTAATTGGCTTCTGAGTTGGGAAGAATCGGAGTCCAACGGTTTTTAGCCTCAGGGCCATAATTACCGGCTTTGTCGGTACCGTCTTCATCAACACCTGCAAACTCGGGACGCCAGTTACCACCTTCAGCCCATGTCTTGCGTACCATCGGATCACCCCAACGTTTCAGGTCAAACCAGCTGTGGCCCTCATTGGCGAGGTCAAATTTGCGGTAAGCCTTGATTTCGTTAAAGAGGTCAGCACCGCTCTTAGTGCAGGTATAAGCCGAGTTGTAAGGCTTAACGGTAGCTTCGAGAGCTGTTCTGGCAGCCGATTCGTTGCCAAGATGATACTGAGCCTCAGCTTCGGCATAGTACATTTCTGCAGCACGGAAAATAGGAATACAACCGTCACCTGTACCCGATTTTACGATAAACTTGGTAGCGAGATAATAAAAAATTGTTGTTGTCGAATAAATACGGTTCTTGAAATCCTTCTTTACGCGATCATAGAAAGCGCCTGATGATACATTACCAGCTGTTTTAAGCTTGATTGCCTTAGATTCAGGAAGCTCTTCGGCTGTCGGGATTGCATAGATTGCCATACGCTCGTCAGCAGGATCGACAGCATCGATAATCTGCTTTGAAATAATGGGAGGATAAGTACGTGAGTTTGAACCGAGACAACTTGCACTTGCATAGTTATAGAACGAATAGTAGTGCATCGGCTGGGTTTCATCCTCAAATACTTCCCAAATCCATTCTTTGGTTGCTGTATTGAAACCGGCCATATAGTCGGTGATACCCATGATGGGATAACCGCTGCGGGCCTGAGAGGCATGAGCGATTACAGTGTTCCAGTCTTCACGGATGAGAGCGGCGCGGGTATAAACGGCGTGAGCCACATTGATGTTGGCCTGCCAGCGCTTGTTAGCGTCATTTGAGCGAGAGATACCACACTCGCTAAAAAGAGTGATAGCCTCGTCAAGGTCGGCATAAATCTGTGCGAACACCTCACCCATTGTAGAGCACGGCATCGCATCGTTTGACTCATCAAGACGGAGAATCACACCGCGCTGAAGACCGTTGGCTCCCATGTCGCTCCAACGGCGGCTGAAAAGCTGTGACAGCATTGTGTAAGCGTATGCACGATAGGTCAACGCCTGAGCTTTTACATGCTTCCACTGGTTAGCCTCTGAACCGGCGCCCTCCTGCACGTTGCAGATTACCTGATTGGCGTTGCCGATCAATTTGTAGTAATAGTACCAGCCAAACTGAACGTTGGTGTTTGACGAACTGTTGTAGTTCTGTTTGACGATATTCTGCCAGCCGGTTTTATTACCAAACTCAAGGCAATCGCCCGGATATTCACCGTTATAGGCATATACTGTACCCTCACCGTTGTAACCCTGAGTCTCGAGATACTGGGTCGACATGATACGTCCGAGACCGTTGACCACATACTGGGCTTCTACCGGTGACTGGAAAAGCATACCTTTTGTTACCGACGATTCGGGAGCGAGTTCGAGATAGTTTTCCGAACAAGCTGCTGCTGTCGAGAGAACTGCGCCGGCAATAAGAAGTTTATAGATATTTTTCATTGTAATTTTTCGCTTTATTAGATGGTTACGTTAAGACCGAATGTGAACACACGCGAGGGAACAAGGTAGTTGCTCTGACCACCACCGATTGACATCATCGGGTTCATACCCTTGCGGGCTGACCAAAGGTGGATGTTCTCACCGGCAAAGGTGAGACGGACTGCCTGAAGGTCAAGTTTATTGACGATATTTCGGGGAAGAGTATAGCTCACGTTGATATTCTTGAACTGGAGATAATTACGGCTGATCAACCAACGGTCTGAACCTGCGGTGTTCTGTGTGTTGGTGAGGTAGTTGATCTCATTGTTGATGTTGGGGTTGATACGACCGGGACCGTCAATAGCTGCATTGGCCGCAAGAGTTGCATCGCCTGTAGACATACCTGCATCTACAGCAGCTTTATAGGCGGCATTATATTTTGCCATCATTGCATCCGAAGCCTCGTTCATTTTCCATGAATTTGTATAAGCATCAATCGAGAAGTTTCCGGGTGTCTGACCGGCGCTCATAAGGTTTGCATATACAGAGTCATACATTTTGCCACCGAGTGAGTAGGTGAACAATGCGCTCACGTTGAGGTTTTTCCAACGTACACTTGCCGAGAATGAACCGTTTACGCTCGGAAGAGCATGACCATGGAATGATTTTTCAGCGTATGTAGTGTTGGTTACGTAATATTTACCGTTGATAAGACGATAGTTTTCAGGAGTAAGCTCAGTACCGCCCTGAACAGGTTTACCGTTTTCATCAAATTTGGGCAAACCATCATCATCAAGAGCCTGCTTGCCACCAAGTTGAGTGGGCTTGCCGTCTTCACCGATAATACTGATATAGTAGTCGTTGAGGTTGGCGTCATAAAGTGAGAGACCGTCCAGTTCATCTACACCCGCCCAGTGATAGGTGTACCAGTCATAGCGAGATCCACCTTCACGGATGAAGTAGCTGCCTGAGAGGATACCGACGGGAACCTCGGCACGAGCATAGTCAACACCCGAGGGGTTGATGGGATATACGGTTTTCTTTTTATTCTGGTCGGGGAGGGTAAGTACCTTGTTGGTAAGAGTCGACAAATTGGCACCGACGTTGAAAGTCCAGTCTTTGGTTTTGTAGACATCAACATCAAACGCAATTTCCCAACCGCGGTTAGCGATAGAACCGATGTTCATGGTTGTCTTGGAGTACTGAGATGTTGTGCTGGCCGAACCTGCCGATGATGGAGCGTAAACATCAAAGATAAGGTCTTTGTTAACCTTGTTATAGTACTCGATTGAGAAGTTGAGTCGGTTGAACAGACGGGTTTCAAGAGCGATACCCCATGATTCACCGGTTTCCCATTTAAGATCCATTGCCGGGTTCTGGCTCATTACGTATGCCGGGTTTGAATTCTCAGTCCATGAACCGAAGAGTGCATAGTAAGCATAGTAACCCGACCCTGAGTCATTACCTACCTGACCCCAGTCGGCACGGAGTTTACCGTTGTTGAGCCAACGGAATTTTCTGAAGAAGTCCTCGTTTGAGAATACCCAGTTGGCACCTACTGAACCGAAGTTACCCCAGCGCACGTCTTTTGCAAAACGAGAAGAAGCGTCGCGGCGGAATGAAGCCTCCACATTGTAGCGGTCGTTGTAAGCATACTGTACACGAGCGAGATAAGACTCAGTGTGGTAAGCCGAACGATAACCCGAGATTGATGACATCTCCGAGAAGTTTGAGAGAGCGTAACGGTTGGCAAATGCCTGGTTGCTCTTTGCAGTATAGGTGTAGTCGTAGTGGTTGCTGTAGTTTTCGTGACCTACGAGTACCTCGATTACGTGAGTACCGTTGTCATAGTCTTTGTTCCAGCGGAGCTGTTCCTGAGCCGACCATGTTTTGTAGGTGTAGAGAGTTTTGCTGAGTGCACCGTTACGGCCTGTGATTGAACCGTCGGCGTTGAGAACACCCTTAGCGTCACCGATAGTGGCATTGCTGTAGTCAAAACCGTCAGTATTGCGGGTGCTCAGGTTACCTTTGACAGTTGCGGTGAATCCGTAGGGAAGAATGAAATCGGCATAAGCTGTTGCATTCATTGTGTTACGGATTGAACGGCTGTTGTTGAGCTGTGATTCCCAGATGACGTGACGGTCGGCATACTGGTTACGGGTTGCGATTTCCTGACGATAACCCTCTTTGTCATAGATAATGTAGCTACCGTTGTCAAATACAGGTTCGCCGTTGTCAAGAAGATACTGACCGCGTTCTACGTTCATGGCGTCGCCCTCGGCGTTATAGATTGTGCCGCTGTCAACATAGTGTTTGTGAACAGGATAGATAGGAGCAATGTAACGACAGAACATGAAGGGGTTGTTGAACGAAGAAGATCCGTCACCAACACCGTTTGAAGTGTTCTGATATTTCTGGTGAGATACCTGGAGGCTCAAACCGGTGCGGAACCATTTGCTGGGACGCATATTGACTGCTGTACGACCGGTGATACGGTTGAAGCTCGAGTCCTTCATGTAACCCTTTTCATCAAGATAAGAAAGAGAGAAATAGTAGTCGCTCTTGTCAGTTGCACCCTGACCGCTGAATACATATTCCTGACGATAACCTTTGCGGGTTGCCTGGTCAAACCAGTCAAGGTCACCGGCTACCTCGGGAAGGATTTCCACGCCGTTAACCATTGTACCGTCGAGATTGAAGAGCTGGTTATCGGCAGCGTTGAACGGGTTGAAATAGAGGTTCTCTGAAACGAGTACTTCATTTACATAATCATAGATTGCCTTCTGATCACCGCGTTTTTCGGGATTGTTATACACATAAGCATTGGCAAAGTTCTGATATTCAACCTCCATGAACTGTTTAGCGTTGGTACGGTCATACTCGGGAAGAGCACGCTCATACCAACCCTGATTGGTCTTGAAGTTGAAAGTAACTCGTTCTGTTTTAGATTTTTTGGTGGTGATAAGGATTACACCGTTAGACGCGCGGTTACCATAGAGGGCAGCCGAGGCAGCGTCCTTAAGCACTGACATTGACTCGATGTCATCCATACTGATATCGGTGAGGTTACCGCCAAAGGGCACACCATCGATTACCAAAAGGGGTGAAGTCGAACCGTTCACAGTTCCGACACCACGGATGCGGATTGTGGGAGAAGAACCGGGAGAACCATAGTTACCTGTAACGGTGATACCGGGAGTTGAGCCTTCGAGAGCCTCACCTACCGAGGTTACAGGACGTTTTTCGAGGTCCTCGCTCTTCACCTG
>JAIDNJ010000116.1:0-8728 GCA_029063895.1 Muribaculaceae bacterium
CATCGTCGGCAGCGCCAGACGTGTATCAGAGACACGGAACTCAAATATCCGACACCGGACGCCCGCAAGATAGCCCGCTCGATTTCGGCTTTTGCCAACAATGACGGCGGTCGTCTGCTCGTAGGGGTCAAGGACAACGGCAGTATCGTAGGAATCCCTAACGAGGAGGACATCTACATGATCGAGCATGCCGCCGAGGCCTATTGTAACCCGCCCCAGGAGGTTGAAATGACTGCATTTGTAGCCGACGGCGGGGCTGTGGTTCTCCGCGCCACAATCATGCGTGCCGACTCGCGTCCGGTTTACTGTATCGAGGAAGGCAACCGTCATGTAGCTTATTATCGCGTTAAAGATGAAAATCTGGTGGCTCACCCGCTCATGGTCGAGGCATGGAAACTGTCGGCCGACAATAACCGTTTCAGCACAGGTGCCCTGACCGAAGATGACCTGTCGCTGCTGCGTCATCTCGAAAAGACCGGCGAGACTACTTCCGAGGACTATATGGTGAGTTGTCACCGGTCTCAACGCACATCACGCGACACTATCGTACGCCTGCTGGCTATGGGGATTGTCGAGATGGTTCACCGTCCCGACGGATTTCACCTGAGACATGCCGCCGATGACTGAAAATCACTCAAAACCAGCACCGATGCCAATTATAACGATACAATCACTCGACCACCCGGGTATCGAGGTTTTCACCTCGATGACCGAGGCCCAGCTCCGCAACCGTCTTGACCGGGACAACGGCATTTTCATTGCCGAGAGTCCCAAAGTGATAAATGTGGCCATCGACCGGGGGTACACACCGGTGGCGCTGTTATGTGAGGAACGTCACATAACGGGTGACGCCGCTTCGATAATAGAGCGTTGCCCGTCAATCCCGGTCTATACGGGCAGCCGCGAACTGCTTCAGCAACTCACCGGCTACAAGCTCACCCGGGGCGTACTGTGTGCCATGAAACGACCTTCCGAACCAACCGTCGAGGAGGTGTGCCGCGATTCACGCCGGGTCGTTGTAATCGACTCGGTGGTCGACACCACCAACATCGGGGCAATATTCCGCTCGGCCGCCGCGCTCGGTATCGACAGCGTTTTACTCACACGCCAGTCATGTGACCCGCTCAACCGCCGCGCCGTCAGGGTGTCAATGGGATCTGTGTTTCTGGTGCCGTGGGCATGGATCGACGGTCCTGTCACACCCACGCTCAACCGTCTCGGATTCAAGACAGCAGCAATGGCCCTGACCGACAAATCGATATCGCTCGACGACCCTGAACTCAAAAAAGTGGACCGGCTCGCCATCATCATGGGCACCGAGGGTGACGGTCTCGCCCTGTCTACAATCCAACAGGCCGACTTTACCGTCCGCATCCCCATGAGTCATAATGTAGACTCGCTCAACGTGGCTGCAGCCGCGGCCGTAGCATTTTGGGAACTAAGAAAATAATCAACCAAACAATACCTTAATTATGAAATCAAAAATCATCGCCGCTATCCTCTCGCTGCTTTGTGCAGGAACAGCATTGGCAGCCCTGCCGCCGCGCGGAAAGCTTGTCACCGACACAATTCACAGTAAAATACTCGGTACCGACCGACTGATGACTATCTATCTGCCTGGAAATTATCAACAGGATAAACAGAACGGACTCCCGGTTCTTTATCTGCTTCACGGCATGGAGGCCAACCACACCTCATGGTTCAAGGAGACACAGGCCAAAGGTCCTATTGACCGCATTTTCACATCGGGACAAGCAACGCCGATGGTCATTGTAAGCCCCGATGCCGGCGGTTATGATCCCTCAAAAGAGCAGAACGGATATTTCAACATACCCGGATGGAAATATGAGGACTTCTTCTTTAATGAACTGATACCTTTTGTCGAGGAAAAATATGGTTGTGGCGGCTCAAAGGATAAACGTGCCATCGCCGGCCTGTCGATGGGTGGCGGCGGTGCAACCGGTCTTGCCCAGCATCGTCCCGACATGTTTTCCTCATCTTATGCCATGAGCGCGCTGATGTCGCTCCCTGATAGTCGTAAAATTCCAGCCGACCCTGATAACAAAATAGGAAAACTCTACCGGTCGGTAGTCGAGAACGATTGTGTTGACTATGTTAAAAATGCAGATGACTCTACTCGCGATGCCCTTCGGACGGTCAACTGGTTTGTAGACTGTGGAGACGATGATTTTCTTCTTGACGGCAATATCGACTATGTCCGCGCCATGAAGGCCGCCAAGATCCCGGTGGAATTCCGGGTGCGCGAGGGGGATCATTCTCATGAATACTGGCACACGGCTCTATATTACGCCCTGCCTTTTGCGTCGCGCAATTTCAAATAAGACAGTCACCCTTTGGTAGTCAGAACTACCCAGATGGTCTTGAACAGAATTTGGATGTCACCAGCGGGTGACATCTTTTTTATATATTCAAGGTCACGGGCAAGGCGTCCCTCTTTTTGCCACGGTTCGCCGGTTGGTCCGCGGAATCCTGTGACCTGAGCGAGCCCAGTTATGCCCGGACGAACCTGCCGGCGCTCTGCATAACTCGGAAGTGTATCCTCAAACAGACGGTCCTGGGTGAGCATGTGGGGTCTGGGACCAATCAGCGACATATCGCCACTGATGACATTGAAAAGCTGAGGAATTTCGTCGATAGAGAAACGTCTGAGAATTTTACCGAGCGGTGTGATGCGAGGGTCTCCGGGATAAGTGATATCAATGTCGCTGCGGTCATTAAGATACATTGTTCTGAGCTTATAACAGGTGAAAATATGACCGTCGAGCCCTACACGTTTCTGCCTGAAAATGACGGGACCAGCCGATGTCAGCTTTATAGCTATCGCAACAGGCAGGATAATAACCGTACTGATCACCAGCATAGCCGATGCTCCCACGATGTCAAAAAACCGTTTACCGCGATATCCTACCTTAGACATGATATCAAGCATTACAGCGACACGACGTTCCGCGTGTTTCTTTAACATATAAGATATGAGGGTATGTCATCGTGATGACACACCCTCGATATTCTTTTTCAATTTTTATTGTAGCGTTCAACATTTATACATTATTGTATCACGTCTCCGGGTTGACTTAACGACGTGATCAGTTGAGGTTGTCGTCTACAATTTTAATTTTTTGTTTAAGCGATTCAAGGTCTTCCTTGATGCGTTTGATGCGGCGTTCCATCTCTTTCATCATCGAGTCACCCGATTTTGAGGTAGAGGTGAAGAAGCCCATGTTGTTTTCAATAGTAGCGAGTTCGGCCGTTTTTTTCTCATAGGCACGGAGAAGACGTTCACGCTCGGAAAGCATGCGTGAGCTGTCGCCCTTCATAGACGATACCGACGACTCGAAACGGGCCATTGAAGCGCGCTGCTCGCGTATATCAAATTTTTCATACATAGTGTCGACGAGCTTGCGGTAGGTCTCGGTTATCTTGGCTTTGTCGCGCATGGGCACATGTCCAATCGACTGCCAGCGGGCAATAGCTTCCTTGACAGCAGCGATAGCGGCATCGCGTGGTGTTTCGTCGGTAATTTCACGAAGCGAGGCGATAACAGCTTTCTTGGCCTTGAGATTGGCATTCTCGGTTTCACGCACACCGTGGGCAGCTTTACGGCGGTTATTGAAAAATTCCTCACAAGCGGCGGTGAAACGGTTCCATATCTGGTCGCTGACTCGCTTGGGAACGGAACCGATTGTTTTCCATTCTTTCTGAAGCTCGATGATCTTATCGGCCGTCTCGCGCCAGTCGGTGCTGTCCTTCAGAGCCTCGGCCTTTTCACATAGAGCGGTTTTACGGGCAAGATTTTCGTCAAGCTCGTTGCGATAGGTTGAATAAAATTCAGATTTACGGGCAAAGAAAGCATCACAGGCCGCACGGAAACGGTCAAACAGTTTCTTGTTGGTTTTACGCGAGCAAAATCCTATAGTTTTCCATCGGGCCTGTGCGTCGAGAATGCGACGTGTTGCAGCATCCCATGAAGCATAACTCTTGAGAGACTCAAAGTCGATACTTTCGATCTCTTCACAAAGCTTGGTCTTGGCGTCCTCGTTGGCCTGTTCCTGTTGTTTACGGTCTTCAAAGAAAGCCTGATATTTCTTATTGACAACCGACGACGCTTCGCGGAAACGATTCCAGATTGACTCGCGGAATTCCTTGTCGACCGGACCGATAGCGCGCCATTTTTCGTGAAGCTCCTGAAGCGAACGGAAAGCGTCAACAACATCCTCGGCAGTACCGAGCAGCTCGGCTTCATAGCACAACGCCTCTTTAGCTTCAAGATTTTTCTTGAAATCGTAATCGCGGAGATCTTTATTTATTTTCAACTGATCGTAGAATCGCTCGACAGTTTCCTGATAGTTTTTCCATGTCTCGGATACGGCAGTCGGGGGCACGTCGCCTATAGCCTTGAACTCCTGCTGCAACTCGCGGAATCGCGGGAACAGACGGTTGATATTGTCGGTATCGCGGCTCATCGACTCAATTTCCTCTATGACAGCTTTCTTACGTGCAAGATTTTCATTTTGCATCGACTCGATGCGGCGCGCCTGATCGGCTTTTTTATCACGGATAATACCGAGAAGTTCTTTAAGACGTTCTTCGGTGGTATCCTCGGGCGCAACAAAGCGTGCATCCTTGTTTTCTTCGTCCTGCTCAAAAGCTGCACGAAGAGCTTCGATTTCGGCATGGCGTGCGGCATAGTAAGCCTGTTTGAGACGGGTTGTCTCCTCGCGGGAAATATCATCGGACTCTTTAAGCGACAGCTCGGCAAGCAACACGAGTATTTCTTCTCTTGACTTGCGCGAAGAGGGATTGGAGTTTGTTTCAACGTCGGCGGGAGTAGGATTTACCCGGTTTTCAGAGTCGGGCAACTGAGGGTTAAGGTCCATATCAATGATATTATAGATTGGTTTGTAATCCTTGCCCGCGGGTTAAGCACGGCAAGAGTTTGTTAAATAGCGGTGTCAAATATATGCAAAATAAATTGTCGGTGCAAATTTAATGAAATATTTTTGACAAAAAGCCGATTTTATGACTCGATACGTGGTCAAACTGTCACCTCGCCACAGAGCGAACATGACAAATAGGAGCGTACCTCCGAGGGGGCGAGTCCCAGGCCGAAAAGGTACATCATTTTGGTGATGGCAGCCTCATTGGTCATGTCACGTCCCGAAACGACACCTGCCCGGGTGAGACGGTCTCCGGTGTAGTAGCGGCGTTCGTGAATGCCACCGTTGGCACACTGGGTGATGTTCAAAATCACAAGGTCACGGTCAACAGCCTTCTTGATCGCGTCGGTAAACCATGCCTGGGATGGTGCATTTCCGGCTCCATAACTGCGGAGAACGATGCCTTTGATTCCGGGTGTGTCGAGCATGTGGTCGAGAATCTCGGGCGACAATCCGGGGAAAAGGTCGATGAACATCACAGCGGGGTCAAGGTTGAGCTTGACATCGAGCGGACGGCGCGACGGGCTGCGCCACAGAGCCTCAACGTTAAACTGGATGCCGAGCCCTATCTGGGCAAGCGGGGGATAGTTGTTGCTCTTGAATGCGTTAAAGTTGTCGGCACTCATCTTGGTTGAACGATTGCCGCGCCACAGATAATTTTCAAACAGAATGGCAACTTCCTGTACCATAGGGTTGCCGAGATGATCGGTAGCGGCGGCAATCTGGAGAGCGGTGATAAGGTTTTCCTCGCCGTCGGTGCGCACCTCGCCGATCGGAAGCTGAGAGCCGGTTATAATCACCGGCTTATGCAGGTTTTCAAGCATGAAAGAGAGAGCCGAGGCTGTATAGGCCATCGTGTCGGTACCGTGAAGCACCACAAAACCGTCATAACGGTCATAGTTAGAGCCGATATAACCGGCAATGGTCTGCCAGTCGGCAATAGTCATGTCGCTTGAGTCAATCGGCGTTTCATACTGGATGTTGTCTATATCATAATCAAGCATCCTGATTTTGGGCACGTTGTCTATGAGATGATCAAAATTGAACGGGCGCAGGGTGCCGGTCTCAACATCTTCAATCATACCGATGGTACCTCCGGTATAGATTATCAGGATTTTTGGTCGTCGTGTATTCATGGGTGTAATTGACTGGATATATGATGTATTTATATGGGTGATTGCCCGGGTCGCGATATAAACCCGGGCAATCATGGGGGTCAGCAAACGTTGGCACCGGGAGTCGACGGTGTGGCGGGCGCTATGAGCGACAGCGATCCGTCGGCATTGAGGGCCGAGAGAATCATACCCTCTGAAACGATGCCTTTGATTTCGCGCGGAGCGAGATTAGCTACAAACGTAACCTGCTTGCCTACAAGGTCCTCAGCTTTGAAATGCTCGGCGATGCCCGAGAGAATGGTGCGTGTCGAGAGTCCGTCATTGATTGTGAACTTGAGCAGTTTCTTTGATTTCTTGACAGGAACACACTCCACGACGGTGCCGACACGGATATCGACTTTTTCAAATGTCTCAAAATCGATAGTCGGGGAAATTTCGCGGGGCTTGAAGTTTTTAATCTGGTTTTCGCGACGGATGTTATCAAGACGGTCAAGCTGGGCCTGAATGGCGTCGTCCTCGATTTTCTCGAAAAGGAGCTCGGGTTTGGCAAGCTGAGTTTCAGGAGCCACAAGGTCGATGCTGCCGAGCTCGTTCCAGTCGAGTTTTTCGAGGTGGAGCATACCGGCGAGTTTCTTTGACATGAACGGGGTGAACGGCTCGAAAGCGATGTCGATGTTACCACATATCTGGATAGCGACATTGAGGATGGTGGCGACACGGGCCATGTCGGTCTTGGCAAGTTTCCAGGGTTCGGTGTCCTGGAGATACTTGTTACCGATACGGGCAATGTTCATCGCTTCCTTGAGTGCCTCCCGGAAGTGGAATGTCTCGATATTATCGGTAAGACGGGCTATGGTCTGCTTCATGTCGTCGATTGCGTTGATATCAACGTCCTGAAGCTCGCCGCGGGCGGGAACAATTCCGTCAAAATATTTGTGGGTCAGCACGATGGCACGGTTGACAAAGTTGCCGAGGATAGCGACAAGCTCGTTGTTGTTGCGTGCCTGGAAATCGCGCCATGTAAAGTCGTTATCTTTGGTCTCGGGAGCATTGGCCGTGAGAACATAGCGGAGCACATCCTGCTTGCCGGGGAAGTCGCGGAGATATTCGTGAAGCCAGATGGCCCAGTTGCGCGAAGTCGATATTTTATCACCCTCAAGGTTGAGGAACTCGTTGGCAGGGACATTGTCGGGCAACTGGAAGTTGTCGCCATAGGCCATGAGCATTGACGGGAAGACGATGCAGTGGAACACGATGTTGTCCTTACCGATGAAGTTGATGATGCGTGTTTCGGGATCTTTCCAATATTTTTCCCATGAGTCGGGCAAAATTTCTTTTGTATTGGAAATATAGCCTATGGGAGCGTCAAACCAAACGTAGAGCACCTTGCCCTCGGCGCCTTCAACAGGAACGGGCACGCCCCAGTCGAGGTCACGGCTCACGGCACGCGGTTGCAGACCGAGGTCAAGCCACGACTTGCACTGACCGTAAACATTTGATTTCCATTCTTTGTGACCCTCGAGAATCCATTTTTCGAGAGCGGGTTGCCAACGGTCGAGGGGAAGATACCAATGGTGAGTTTGACGGAGCTCGGGGACAGCGTCAGAGAGGGCGCTGCGCGGGTTGATGAGCTCCGAGGGGCTGAGCGAGGTGCCACACACCTCACACTGGTCACCGTAGGCATTCAAATTGTGGCAATGAGGACACTCGCCACGCACATAACGGTCGGCAAGGAACTGTCCGGCAACGGGGTCATAGAGCTGCTCGGATGTCTGCTCTACAAACTGACCGTTGTTGTATAGACGTTCAAAAAACTCGCTTGCTGTATCGTGGTGAATATCAGAAGTCGTGCGCGAATAAACGTCAAACGACACACCGAACTCTTCAAAAGAGTCTTTGATAATCTTGTGATAGCGGTCAACGATATCCTGGGGAGTGACGCCCTCGTTGCGGGCCTTTATGGTGATGGGCACTCCATGCTCGTCGCTACCTCCGATCATGACAACGTCGCGGCCATTGAGACGCATATAGCGTGTATAGATATCGGCGGGAACGTAAACTCCGGCGAGGTGTCCGATATGGACAGGGCCGTTGGCATAAGGGAGAGCGGTCGTAACAAGGGTACGCTTAAATTTCTTTTCCATTACTATAATTGGTCATCTAAGTTTTCAATTTGCAAAGATAACACATTTTGTGAACGTTATCAAGCATCGGGCCAAATTTATAGCATTGTTCAGCCACATGAATGAAAAAGTCAAGTTACGGGCCAAATAAAAAGCGGTGCATCAATTTTTGACACACCGCCCTGTGAGTTATTTCAGGATATTATTTTGTGAGCTTGTCCTTTATCTTGTCATAAACTTTTACCGTGCCGTCTTTGGTCTTGCCATAAACTTTGACGGTGCCTTCTTTGGTCTTGTCATAGGCTTTGGCTGTCACATCAGCCGTTTTGTCATATGCCTTTACTGTGCCGTCCTTGGCTTTGTGATAAACCTTGACGGTGCCATCTTTGGTCTTGTCATAAACCTTGACGGTGCCATCTTTGGTCTTGTCATAAACCTTGACGGTGCCATCTTTAGTCTTGTCATAAACCTTGACGGTGCCATCTTTAGTCTTGTCATAAACCTTGACGGTGCCATCTTTGGTCTTGTCATA
>JAIDNJ010000116.1:8828-16136 GCA_029063895.1 Muribaculaceae bacterium
TCTTTGGTCTTGTCATAGGCTTTGGCTGTCACATCAGCCGTTTTGTCATATGCCTTTACTGTGCCGTCCTTGGCTTTTTTAAAGTCTTTTTTTACTTCTTTCTTTACTTTGTCAAAAAAACCATCTTTTTTTTGAGCGGGATCAGATGCAAATGATGTAAAAGAGCCCATCGAGAGGACTGCGGCGGTCATAAATAAAATGAACTTTTTCATAATAGCTGTCGGAGTTTAATCGTTGTTATACACTTTACAATTAAAACACCGACAGTTACCAAAAAGTTGACCGTCAAATGATCAAAGTTGTTCGAGCAAACCGGTTTCCGAGTCCATTATGTAACCGGCGACCCTCACGTCACGGGCCATGAGCGGATGATTTGAAATCAGATCGACAGTTTCGCGGACGGCATCGCCCGTGTCGGTAAAGCCATGAAGCCAGCTGTTTAGATCTATGCCACAGTGACGCATGAGCGAGATGTGTTCCTCATCGACGCCCCGCTTGCGCATCAGTCCAAGCATTTCCTCGGCGTCCATACCCTGAACACCACAACCGGTGTGACCAATGACCATCACCTCGTTGACGCCAAGCTCATAGACGGCCACAAGCAGTGATCGCATCACCGAGTCAAACGGGTTTGTAATGGTTGCTCCGGCATTTTTAATCATCTTGACATCGCCGTTTTTGAGGCCGAGGGCGGCCGGAAGCAGCTGTATGAGACGTGTGTCCATACAGGTGACGATGGCTATGCGCTTATCGGGATATTTTGAAGTAGCATACTGACGGTATTCACCGTTCTTGACAAACTCGCGGTTGTACTTTAAAATCTCATCAATCATGGCGTGTCGGCTTTATCGATTATTCTTTTACTCCATAGGCAAGGTCACCGGCATCGCCGAGACCGGGCACAATGTAGGAGTGTTCGTTTATCTCGTCGTCAATAGCGCCGACCCAGATGGTGGTGTGAGCGGCGGGGAATGTTTTCTTGATATATTCGATTGCCTGGCGCGAAGCTATCACCGAACATACATGAACATGAGAAGGAGTGCCTTTGGTGAGCAGGGCGCGATAGCTCAACTCCATTGATGCGCCGGTGGCGAGCATCGGGTCGGCAATGATCAGAGTCTTACCGTCAAGACGCGGGGAGGCAAGATACTCGATACAAATGTCAAAGTTTTCTTTTTCCTTATATTTGCGATAAGCGCTCACAAACGCATTTTGCGCGTGGTCAAAGTAGTTGAGAAATCCCTGATGAAAGGGAACCCCGGCACGAAAAATGGTGGCGAGCACGAGCTGAGTGTCTATAACATCACTCTGCATACGTGCAAGCGGGGTTTCAATCTCGACTTTGCGATAGTCGAGGGTACGGCTTATCTCAAAAGCCATAATCTCACCGATGCGCTCGAGGTTACGGCGGAAACGGAGCATGTCGCCCTGAACCTTGACATCGCGCAGCTCGGTCATATACTGGTTTACGATAGACGGGTATTCGGCAAAGTTTACAATCTTCATGGCCTGAAAACTATTTTGAATTTGGATTAAGTAACTATACAAAAAAAGGGAAAGCTATCTACATCGCGCCGCTACAACCCCCTACCGCTGCTTCGATCAAGACCTGACGGAGTTCGGGGGGAGCATGCCGTGTAGGACTTTCCCGCTGCAAAGGTACGCATATTTTTTTAACTACAAAAATTATGAGCGATTTTTGCTGAAAATTTTATGCACTGCCTCATATCAAAAGCCGGAGCCATATCTAATTTGACATAGCTCCGGGTAATTTTTTCATATATAAACCGGCGGTTTACTTTTTATCTTTATTCTTTTCGAGCTGACGTTCGATTGCTTCCATACACAGGTCGACGGCTTCTTCAAACGAATCGGCTGTTTTTGTGGCTACAATTTCGGGCTGCTGTGGCACAAATACCTTTACAACAGCTTCTTTGTTCATGGCAGTTTCAGGTTTGACAACCTTGAGCGTAAAATCGGCCTCGGTCACGGCGGGATAGTGACGGGCAAGACGGTCAGCTTTTTTGTTGATGTGGGTTACGAGGCGTTCGGCAATGTCGAAGTGGATAGGTTGAATTCTAACTTCCATATTATCCTCCTTTTCTTTTAGATGCCCGGGGATGGGCGAGTTTGTAATTTTGTTGTAATTCTCGGTAGGTGATATGTGTATATATCTGAGTTGTTGCGAGTGACTGATGACCGAGCAGTTTCTGTACCGCCGGTAGCTCGGCTCCGTTGTTGAGCATGTCGGTGGCAAAGGAATGGCGCAACACGTGGGGGCTCATTCTTGAGGCGTGAACTCCGGCGGTCGACATCGCCTCGTGAACGAGGTTGTAGACCAGCTTGGGGTAAAGCGGCTCACCGTCATCCTTGACAAAGAAGCGTTCAGGCGACGAAACAACGTCGCGGGATCGGAGCTTGCGATAGGTCGAAATCATATCGGACAATTCTTTCCCAAATGGAATGATTCTTTCTTTATTACGCTTACCGAGCACTTTTAGTTCACCACGAAGCGTGTCGACATTGGCGTCAAGAAGGGTTATGAGTTCTTCACGGCGCATACCGGTTGAGTAAAACATTGTCAGGATCAGCCGGTTGCGTACCTCGGTAAAATTATCGGTATCAATCTCGGTGTCGAGCATTTTGTTTGTCTCGCCGGGAGCGACATAAACTGGAAGAGGCTTGGGTGTTTTGGCGAGCATAATCTCGGCCGCGGGGTTTGACAGCATGCCGTGACGCTTGACCATAAAGCGGTAGAAAGCTCTCAAAGCCTGAGTTTTGCGGCGTATAGTGCGTGGAGTGATTCCATCGGCAGCCATCGTGGCGAGCCACGACCTGATATCGGCAACAGTAATGTCGGCGGGGGCAAAATCATATTGTCCATGACCGGTGGCATAGTCGCGCCACTGTTCAAGGTCGGTTTTATAAGACAAAACGGTGTGGGCTGAAAGATTCAGCTCACACCGTGTATATGTCAGAAATTCGTTTATAAACATATATTACGCATGATTTCATTCATTGAGAATGAGAACCGATGTGCGAATATAGCCCGAATTTACGAGAAATCCAAATTTTTGAGCAATAAAAGCAGGTAGTTTATTCTTCAACGGCACGAAGCTGCTGAACATAAACGGCTTTCATCATTTTTTTGCGATTAGTAACCGAGGGCTTTTCAAAAGCCTGACGGCTGCGGAGTTCGCGAACGATACCTGTTTTTTCAAATTTACGTTTAAATTTTTTGAGCGCTTTTTCGATGTTTTCGCCTTCTTTTACTTGTACGATAATCATTGTTTTTTTGATGTATTTAGTTTTATTATTGTCGTTTATACGTTTTGCGGTGCAAAATTACTAATAGTTTTTGTTATAGCAAATATTTTTACCCCAAATTTTTTGAGTTTAACACGATAAAAGAGTAGTTGTGTGTAAAAACACCGGTTAATTATTCTTACACTACTTCATTTTCAAATCAAAGAACATAAAACGGGTTTGTAATTCGTCTTTATTATTTAACTCCAAAAATTGGCGTTCTTCATCTTCTGTTTTATACATCGGCTTAAATCCATTCTTTTCATAAAAGCCAAAAGTAGCAGGGTTATTATATGCATCCACTACAATAAATCGACATCCTGTCTTGTTATCAGTTGAACGAAACCAATCCTTTACAAAATCAAGAATCTGAGTGCCTATCCTCATTCCTCCTCCCTGAAAATCAGTAGCTACTCCCAATCGTCCGATTAATACAGCCGGAAAATTTATACCACGTTTTGCATTTGGTACACTCCGTTGAATTCTATTTTTAGCTGAATTGGCAATATAATGTGTTTTTACACTATCGTTTGCCAATGTTACCAAACCTAATATCTTACGCGGATTAGAGATATCAACCCAGGCATATGTTTTACCGAGAAGTTCTGAATCGTACAAAAAAGCATCTTTTGTGAAAAACTCGTCAAGGTCATAATTTTTACATGAAAACGATTCACAATAGGCCGCGACTTCCTTAGTGTAGGGAATTCTTATTGCATCATTGGACAAGTTAAAATCTTTTTTATTATCCATTTTTACGATTCTTCAGGAATAATAAGAACTCGCGAGATTTCCTTTCGGCCTCACGAAGTTCAGCCTCGCGTTCAGCCGACAAACGCGGAGTGGGCAATTTACCGTTACGTTCGGCTTCCTCGACAAATGCCCGTGCCGATTCACCAGTCAAAACAGGTGATGAATTGATCGTCATTGCCATAATTTTTCATTTTAGACTACAAAGATAGCAAAAATTGCTGAATTTCACAACCTTATGAGCTAATTCACGAGTATTTAAAATATCTGTATGAATGTGATACCCACCGAAAAAAAATATTCCCCACCCACTGAAGGGCAGGGAACATCGTCAAATTCGTTTATACTAATCAGCTGTTCATCTTGTCGGCTGCATTATGTGCGGCATCAGCAAGCTTGTCGGCCAACTGGGCGCCTTTTTCGAGAGCGTTACCGGCGAGATCTTTCAATTTTTCCTGAAGACCACCAAGCTGCTCGGCACCCTGCTGTTTGAGGTTATTGATTGTAGCTCCTGCATTGGCGGCTTGCTCGGCTGCCATTGCTTTGGCCTGCTGAAGTTTTTCAGCGGCTGCTTCTTTGAGAGAATCATATTTGTTTTCGGCGGCGATACCGGCGGCTTCGGCAGATACACCTGCTGCTTCTTCTGACAATTTTGCAGCAGCATCGGCAATTGTTGAATTGATATCCATAATAAAAGGCGTTTTAATTGTTAGACAAATCTTTGTTTGCAATTAAACGCCTTTAAAGTATATATTGTTCGAGATGTTAACTGTTTTTTGGAGTCAACACTCGAATATATCATTCTTTTGATACCGATTTTTCACGGATGAAAACTACACACACGGCTCCGGCGATGAGCGAGATACCGGCTATAATCATCATTGTGGCCTGGGGTGCGAGCTGATCGGGACTACCGATGAGCGACAGAATCCAACCGCCGGCAAGAGCACCTATAATCTGAGGTATGCAAATCGAGCAGTTGAAAAGTCCCAGATATGCGCCGATATTACCACCTTTGAGCGAGTTGGTAAGGATGGTAAACGGCCATGCAAGCATGGCGGCCCATGCACATCCGATGAGCACAAACGACACAAAGAGCAGATAGGGGTCGGTAAAGATTCCGGCAGTGATAAAGCCCGCGGCTCCGAGGAGAAGACTGAGCGAGTAAGAGAACTTGCGGCTGCGGAACATAGGGAGAACAACGGCCCACAATACCGAGCCGATTGCCTGAACGGCAAAAAGAATACCTACCCAGTTACCTGCATCGTTATACTCGGTCGACTCGGTGTTGAGCACTACCGAAGTCGAATAAGTGGCGTTGGTAAGGTCGGCTGTTACGTGCTCGGGCTCGTCAATGAATAGAGCGCCGGTGTGCGGGTCATGAGAAACGATTCCCGACAGAATGAGTTCGGTAGAACCTGATAGCTGAGAGAGGTAATCACACGGAACAACCGAGCGTACCGAGTCAATGACTACGGCTCCGTTGTTGATCATAACCTTGACATTGTCATAGTCAAGTTCCTTACCAAACGCATAGCGGGGTGCGCCATTAAGACGAGTCAGCTTACTGTCGGCAAAGATTGTATCAAACCGGGCGTTATTATCAACAGCCAGCGATGAACAAGCCACAAATTGACCGTTTATGAGCGCACCGGCCACAGTGGCCTTGCCGTGCTCGACAATGACAGTTGAATCGCCAAGCATGATAAACTTGGCACTGATAACCTCGGGAGCACCATTTGCCGTAAGGCACTCGATACCGTTGATTGTTGTTGTCTCGGGGCAATCAAAGGCATTTTTAGCGACAGTACCGTTGGTATAGGTCCACATGAAAAGAAATGCGAACCAACAGAAGAACTGCACCAGACCCACCGTCCAGAATGTTTTTGGAGCCTTGACAAGGAGTTTGAAAAGACCAGGATTCTCGGTAGTGTTATCGGTAGTACTGATTCCGTTATACTCGGCATAGAGTTGCGGAGGCCATTCCTTGATTTTCATCAACGAATAGATGACACATATCAACAGAATTGCCGCGCCGATATAGAAAGAGTATACAACAGTTTGAGGAATAACGCCCTCGGGAGCAGTGTTACGGAAACCTATCCATGTGAGCAGGAAAGGAAAAATAAAGCCAACGATCGATCCGGCATTACACAGGAATGACTGGATCGAATAAGCAAGGCCTTTTTGTTTCTCGTTTACCATGTCGCCTACAAGCATCTTGAACGGCTGCATAGCCATGTTGATAGAGGTGTCGAGCAGCATCAGCGCTATAAGGCCGACGATAATGGCCGACGATACTGTCAGTCCGAAACTGCCCGCATTGGGAAGCAGACACATAACAAGGACTGCCACAGCGGCGCCAAAAATGAGATAAGGCAAACGACGGCCAAAACGGTTCCATGTCTTGTCGCTGTAAGAACCGACGATGGGCTGGACTATAAGCCCCATGAGCGGTGGCAAAATCCAAAAATAACTCAGGTCGTGAGGGTCGGCGCCGAGCGTGGCAAAGATACGCGAAACATTGGCGCTCTGAAGGGCATACGCAATCTGTACTCCAAAAAATCCGAAACTCAGATTCCAAAGTTTCCAGAAGCTCAAGTCAGGCTTTGTTCTCATGTAGTAAAAGCGTGGGGTTAAGAAAAAAATTTAAAGTATGATATAACAATTTGTTTATGTCATGGATTTTTAGGGCAACCGGCCGGTCACTGCCCGGCCATTGCCTTGAGTCGTGCAATCTCCGATGCCCAGGCCGACTCGTCGGGGGTCTCGAGGATAAGTGGTATGTTGTCAACTCTCGGGTCGGTCATCAGGCGCTTGAAAAAATCCTCGCCGAGAGTGCCGAGCCCAATCAGTTCGTGACGGTCAACATGACTGCCCACACCTTTTTTAGAGTCGTTGAGATGCATACCCGACAGATATTTCAGGCCTATGATATTGTCAAAATCGGTCCAGAACGATTGATAGCCCTCGGGAGTAGCGAGGTCATATCCGGCAGCAAACGTGTGACACGTATCGATACAGACGCCCACTCTCGATTTATCATCGACATGGTCGATGATACGGGCGATATGTTCGAGCTTGAAACCGAGATTTGAACCTTGACCGGCAGTATTCTCGATAACGGCCTTGACGCCGGTTGTCTTTTCGAGCGCGATATTGATTGAATCGGCAATGAGGTCGAGACAGGCATCGGTTTCTATAAGCCCCAGATGACTGCCAGGATGAAAATTAAGCATCGTAAGCCCGAGC
>JAIDNJ010000117.1 GCA_029063895.1 Muribaculaceae bacterium
GCAGCTCGTCACGGTCGGTTTTCTCCTTGATGGCCGGATTACATTTCACACGCGCTCCACGACGGTCATAATCCTTCTTACCCCCGAAAATCAGATAGTGGGGACACGTCTCGGTCGTTATTGATTTGCTTTGGCAATTGAGGTCGGGCATGAAAAGTTTGACTTCATCGGCTGTCGAGAGGTGTAGCAGGTGGAGATGAGCGCCGGTTTGCCGGGCAAGTCTGACTGCCGTTTGGGCAGCGTTGATACAGGCCAATCGGGGACGAATGTCGGGATGACGGTAAATGGGAACTTCCTCACCGTCGCTATATTGACCGCGCACCTCGGCTGTAGCCTCGGTTATATCGTTCTGACTCTCGGCATGCACGGCGATAGGATGCTTAATGCCACTGAAAATGCGGGCGATTGTCGACTGGTTGTCAACAAGCATATTACCCGTCGACGCTCCCATGAACAGCTTCACGCCGGGCACCCGTGTATAGTCGGCATCGGCCAGCTCGCTGTAATTTGAATTTGTCGCGCCAAGATAAAATGCATAATTCACGGCTGAATCGGCCTGAGCTTTGGCTGTCTTCATTTCGAGTGCCTCGCGGTCGATGGTGGGGGGAGTGGTGTTGGGCATGTCAAAATAGGTTGTCACGCCACCGGCGAGTGCCGCACGGCTCTCGCTGGCGATATCACCTTTGGGATTTCCGTTACCGCCGTCGCGAAAGTGAACGTGTGTGTCGATGACCCCGGGGAGCAGCATGTCCCCCTCAAAGTCGACCTTGACATCGGCCACGATGTCGTCGGTCGGTTGTCCCTCACCGACCTCGGTTATAAATTCGTTGTCAATCACCACATATCCCTCAAACGAGCGGTTGTCATTGACAATTATTGCGTTATAAAAAAGCTGTTTCATCGTGATTATTCAACCGGTTTTGCATATTTCTTGAACCAGCTCGACACCTTCAGGCTCACGACGCCAAACAATGCCTCGCCAAATATGCCCGAATTCATCTTGCTGGTTCCGAGCACGCGGTTCACAAAAATGATAGGTACCTCTACAATCTTGAATCCATGTTTAGAGGCCGTGAATTTCATCTCGATTTGGAACGCATAACCCTTGAAACGAATCTTGTCAAGCTCCATTGTCGCGAGCACGCGGCGACGGTAACATACAAATCCGGCGGTCGTGTCGTGAACGGGCATTCCGGTCACCAGTCTCACATATTTTGAGGCGAAGTAAGACATCAGCACGCGCCCCATCGGCCAGTTGACCACATTGACACCGGTCACATATCGCGAGCCGATTGCAACATCGGCTCCGTCAACCGCACACGCTTTGTAGAGCGCGAGCAAATCGTTGGGATTGTGTGAGAAATCGGCGTCCATTTCAAAGATATATTCATATCCCTTGTCAAGCGCAAATTTGAAGCCCTCGATATAGGCGGTGCCCAGGCCGAGTTTGCCGGCACGCTCGATGATGTGTATGCGTCCCGGATTGGCCGCTATTTTTTCCTTGACGATAGCCGCCGTTCCGTCGGGTGAGTTATCATCAATTACCAATACATCAAAAGGGTGAGAAAGGGAAAGAACCGCATCGATTATTGCCGCGGCGTTTTCCTTTTCGTTGTACATCGGAATTATAACGAGACTGTCGCTCATATTTTTGTTGAGTATTTTAAGCCAAAATATCGACAACCGGCCACTGTCTGTGCCCGTTGTCCTAAAATCACTACAAAAATACGCTTAATCGTCCAATATGGCAAATCATCGCGCCAAAAAAACACTATTAAATTTAGGCTATTTCCTTGATGGCATACTTGAATAACCCTTTGAAGGCATTCAGTCGGGTTATTTCTCGTGAATGGCCACGGGTAATGGTCCACTGACGGAACTTTACCAATATCTCGTCAAGCTGAACGCCTGTCGGCAGAATCGATCGACAGTCACTGTCGCCGACAGCAATGATGTATCGCATGAATCCGTCAAAAATATGTAGTTCGGGATGGGCCACATAAATGTCCGCGTTGTCAATCGGTTGAGTCTCGGCCGTAGCTTCGTTTTTTGTTGATGTCTTATCTTTTTGGGCGGCGATTCTCTCTGATTCCTCTTTTTGGGCGGCCTCACGGGCGGCTTTTTCGGCACGACGCTGACGGTTACGCTCGCGACGCTCCTTGGACAGGCGGATATCCTCCATGACATACTTGATAAATTGCGCTACTTCAAACCCTTGCATCATCTCGATTGTCGGACGCTCGTTTGACAAGTATTCATATAGAGCGATGAGGCATTTGAATTTTATTTCTTTTTCCATTTCTTCAAGTTTTTCAACCCAATTCTTTTTCAGTGTTATTTTTTTCATAATTCAGTTATTGATTAAGATTTCAGGTGCAAAGTTACAATCGTCAAAGGCCGATTCGACACAAAAAGGATACAAACCTGTCGATTTTCACAAAACAATTACATCATAGGTGCGTTTTCCTATAAAAATAGGGGTCAAAAAGGTGCGTTTTCCTATAAAAATAGGGGTCGAAAAGGTGCGTTTTCCTATTTTTGAGGAGTAAAGCAGTTGTATAACGTCTTAATTTTTAGTGACGTTTAACTATATTTTGCAATTTTACCCCGTGCTCTCGCGACTGATAATATCCCGAATCTTTCTTTTGAAAAACGGGAGGCTGTGTCAGAATAAACATTTAATAATTTTGTAGGGACGTGCCTTCGGCACGTAAGGAACGCAAATTACTGTTAATCAACCACTACGTGCCAAAGGCACGTCCCTACATCAAATACAGAAACAGCGCTGTGCCAATTTTGACACAGCGCCCCGGGAGAATTTGTAATAGTCTAAAAAATTAGCGTATGTTGTTTTATCAGAATGAATAGAGATAGCGTTTTATTGATTTTTTAGGTGTTTTTTCAAACTCGTCGGGTACGAGTTTTATTTCCTGAATCTGTTCATAGGGGGCTACCATTTTGTTGAGTTCCTTGCGGTTCTGCTCCATGATGGGCTGGAGGTCGATTGAGGTGAGTCCGTCGGCATCGGCTTGCTCAAAGTCGGGGTAGACGAGAGCTGACAAACCGGCGCCACGTTCAAGCACAAGACTTTCGTTGACATAGGGCAGATTGTTGAGTTTGGCTTCTATCTCTTCGGGATAGATGTTCTGACCGCTTGCCGAGAGTATCATTGTTTTGCTACGTCCCTTGATAAACAGGAAGTTGTCGCTGTCGAGAGTGCCGACATCGCCGGTGTGGAGCCATCCGTCCTTGTCGAGTACAGCCTCGGTAGCCTCGCGGTTTTTGTAGTAGCCTTTCATTACGTTGGTACCTCTGACACAAATTTCGCCGGGAATATTGGCAGGGTCAGTACTGAGTATTTTCGCTTCCATCAGACCGGGCAGAATCTTGCCACTTGAACCAGGCTTGAATTCTTTCCATGGTGCGTAACTTATGAGCGGACCGCACTCGGTCATGCCATAACCGACGGTAAACGGGAATTTGATTTTGTGTAGAAATTGCTCGACTTCGGCATTGAGGGGTGCGCCTCCGGCGATAACTTCAAAAAATTCACCCCCAAATGCCTCGACAAGACGTTTGCGTATCTTGGAATATACCATCTCGTCGAGCAGAGGCAGGGCTGTGGCCCAGCGCATGGAACGTTTGGCCAACAGAGGCTGTATTTGTTTACGATATATTTTTTCAAGAATCAGCGGAACGCATAAAATAAGGTTTGGCTTGACATCGGCAAGTGCCTTGAGCAACAGTTTGGGTGTAGGTACTTTGCCAAACAGGGTGACATAGGCGCCCTGGGCGAGCGGCACGAGCATGTCAAATGCGCATCCATAGGCATGGGCAAGCGGAAGGAACGACAGGCAACGGTCGCCCGGATGGTATAGCTTCTCCCCAATACCAAATGTGACGTTTCCCCACAGATTGCGCAGGGTGAGCATGACGCCTTTTGAAAAGCCTGTGGTGCCCGATGTGTAATTGAGTACAGCTACATGCTCGGGGTCAATCTTTTTATAGTGAATGTTATCGGCGGTAAATCCGTCGGGATATTTTTTATTGAATTTGCGGGTCAGATTTTTGAATGTGTTGAGCACCGGGTGTTTGTCGGGATTACGTTCCTCAAGCAATTTGCATGAATCAAGCGACACTGCGGCTTTGAGCCGTGGCATGTCGGCAAACTCGAGATTTTCCCATATACGGTCTGATACAAAGAGAATATCCGATTCCGAGTGGTTGATGATGTGCTGAAGGTCCTGAGGGTTAAATTCAGAAAGTATCGGCACGATTGTCGCTCCATAAGTGACTGCAGCCATGAAGATAGTGACCCATTCGGGTGTGTTTTTGCCCAAAAGAGCTATTTTGCTTTTATGATCAAGACCGAGCTGTTCAAACAGCAGATGATAGCGGGCAATGTTACGTGCAAAATCGCCGTAGGTCAGAACGGTAGATTCACCATAGGTCGAGAGTGCGTTGCGGTCAAAATTATCGCGCCAGCACGAGGCATATATTTCAAGAAGATCATTGTATTCCATAAATAAACGTTTTTAGTCAGTTGAAATATGAGTCTTAAATTTAGACTTTATTTTAACTAAAACGTTTAAAATCGGGCAATTGTTTATTTGTCGTCTCTGATATGTCCTTTCATGATGCGGTGCCAGTTGCGGTAGCCTTTAAAAGCGATGACGGTATAAATGAGATATAGCACCGCATAAAAATATATTCCTTTGTAGGCATAGAGCCCGACACACACGGCGTCGACAGCTATCCATGCAATCCATTGCTCAAGATACTTGCGGGCCAGCATCCACATGGCCACAATGCTCAACGATGTCGTGAAGGCGTCGGCGATCGGCACGGTGCTGTCGGTGACATATCTCAGCAGGCAGTAGAATGCGCCCCATAACACTATAAAAACGGCGATGCAGCCGGCAAGCCGTCGTGCAGGGATTTGGGTGATTGGCAGTGACGACTTTTTGTTTTCATTTGCTTTGTTACCCCGGTGGCGGGCACGGGTCCACGCAATGTAGCCATAAATAGCAATCAGAAAATAGTAAATGTTGATTGCAAAGTCGGCATAAATTCCTTTTCTAAGGTAAATCCACATCGATATTGTCGGCATCACTATCGATGCGAACCACAGGCGCGAGTCGGCATGATATTCCCACCACAAGTAGAGAATGCCTACACAAAATCCGAGTATCTCGAGTATGGTGTCCCAGGGTAAATCGGCAAGTGTCATTTTAGAATCGGAGTGTTACTGTCGCGAGGACGTTTGTGGTTGCCTGGGCCGCATATCCGGCATATCGGTAAATGACCGGTTTGTCGTTGTCAAGATAGTATCCGGCGCCGGCATATCCGTTGTTGCAATATTTCTCATTGAACAGGTTGTACACTGTTATGCCAAGACGCAAATCCTTGACCGAAGGCAGGTTGGTAAAAGTGTAGCCGAGCGCGAGGTCGGTTACAAAATATGAATCAAGACGGGCTTCGGCGCTTTTGGCGTTGTTCATGTACTGGCTTGAAACATAGCGGCTCAACAGTGATATCTCGGCTCCGGCGGCCTTGAAATTGAAAGCATTCTGCAAAATGAAATCGGGTGAGAACGCTATCGGGGTGTTGCCACAGTCAATCGATATCGGGTTTGTCCACTCGTCTTCATAGATGTATTCGACAAAATTCTTGATGCGGTTGCGCGACAGTGTGGCGTTGAGTTGCCAGTCAAACCAGTTTACAGGTTTCAGCATACCTTGAAACTCGATACCGGCGCGATAGGAGTCGGGTACGTTCACGCTCATAGGGTTACCGGTGTCAGAGAGCTGTCCGGTTACTACAAGCTGGTCTTTGTAGTCCATAAAATACAGGTTGGCGCCAACCGAGAAGAGGTCGCAGTTATAAAAATATCCCGCCTCATAGTCAAACATACGTTCGGCTGTGGGGTAATGGCCCGGGTCGCTGTCGGTAAAGTTGTCGCGTGTGGGTTCTTTGTGGGCTACACTCCATGACGCATAGGCCCGATGACCGCCGCGGTTGAACGACACACCTACTTTGGGATTGAAAAAGTTCCAGTCGCGGTGAAGGTCGAGCACGGCCATCTTGTCGGTGTTCCAGTCAAAATTATCGCTCTCACCGTTGATTGTGTAGTGGATGTGGCGATATTGCAGATCGGCATAGGCGGCAAATGCCGACGAAATGTCGTAGTCACCGCGTACAAAAAAGTTTGTGTCTGACTTTCGGCCCGTGTTATAGTAATATTGCTGGAGCGGATTGATTGCTCCAACATAGTTTCTCACCCATTTGATTTGGCCGAAGTGGTTACCCCGGTGATAGTTTGAGGCACCTCCGGCTGTCATGGCGAGCGGGCCCCGTTTATATCGCACGTTGACCATTGCGCCGCCAAAATCATTGTCGTTGTTTTTCAGGCGTATAAGATCGGATTTCTTCACCAGCTCGCCGTCGGCGCCCACAAAGGGTTCAAGGCCATATTCCGACAACGTGCGGCCGGTCTTGTACTGGTCATAATATCCGTCACCTTTGGTATAGTGGAGGGCTGCGTTTACAGTCATGTATTGGCCTATGGGATTGTTGAAAAGGAGTTGAATGTGGTGTTGCGTAAAATTGTCACACTGGTCGGGATAGTAGGCCGTTGTGCCGTCGGCAGCGGTGTATTTGCCACACGGATTGTAGCGGCGTCCATATTTCTCCATCTCCTCTTTTGACGCATAATCCCACGCCATGTAGGTTTGCTCCTTGCCGCCAAAGGCGATGAGCCGCAGCGACGTCTCGCCGTTGCGGTAGGCGAGCTGACCCATGTAGCTCCATAGTTTTGAAAATGCCCGGTCGATATATCCGTCCGAACCGATATGGCTGAAACGTGCGTCGGCGCTCCAGTGCTCGCCAAAGAGGCCCGACGAAACTTTAATGGTTTCTTTGTTGGAGTTGAACGAGCCATATGATACCGACACGAGTGCCGACCGGTCGCGCGTCGGTGCGTCGGTGAGCATGTTGATTGAGGCACCGAACGCTCCGGCACCATTGGTCGATGTTCCGGCTCCTCGCTGAATTTGGATGTCGCGTACCGACGATGCAAGGTCGGGCATATTTACCCAGTATACGTTGTGGCTCTCGCTGTCGTTGATAGGGATGCCGTTGGCTGTGATATTGATGCGCGAGCCGTCGCTGCCTCTCACTCTGATGCCGCTGTAGCCGATACCGGCGCCGGCGTCGCTTGTCGAGATAATGGACGGTGACATTTCAAGGATAGCCGGGATATCGCGGCCGTCGTTGACTTTGGCTATCTGGTTTCTTGAAATATTGGTGTAGGCCACCGGGGTTTTGACACCGGCACGGTTGGCGGTGATTTCGACACCCTTCAGTTCATAAAAGAGAGTGTCGGGTTGGGTGACTGTGACATCGGTTGCGGCTGTCTGGGCCATAGCGGGGAATGAAGCCGCACAAATCACGGCTACACCCCATGAAATTACTTGTTTCATGTGTCTATTTTTCTTACGCCGGTACTAACCGGATCAAGTTATAAGGGTCTGTTCTCAGCCCCATCGTCAAGGATGGTGCACCCCTAAATATGTTATTTTAAACCTGTCGGGGGGCCCGATAACGGTTTATGGCTGCAAAAGTAAGAAATATTATTAATAAATAATGAAAAAATCAAAATCATTTTTTATTCTTTTTTAAAGTCATATCCCGAAAAAAAGGAGTAACTTTGTCACGACCTATGAACCCGGGTCTCTTCCATCAAGGCATCGGCCCTGAAGGATTGTCGGCCCGGCAGCTCCATCGGTCAGATATAGACTGTAAACGTTATCATTACATTGTATGAACCGACGCTTTTTTTCAGCCGCAGTGGCCCTCTCTCTTGCAATGGCTTCGGCCTATCCACAGATTAAATCGACCGACCCGCAAGGATATTTTATCAGTGGGGTGGCGATGTTTGACGATGCCAACTATACCGGTTGTATCGACCGGCTTTCCCATGTGGTAAACTCTCCGGTAGCCCGTCCCGACCTTGTCGAGCAGGCTCGTTATTATATCGCGCTGTCATCCTTGAGACAGGGTAATGTAAATGCTTCTGATCTTCTTGAGGCATTTGTGTCCGATTATCCGGCCTCACCCCTGCGCGGCAAGGCTCTCATCGCGCTTGCCGACTACTATTATGACCTGGGTGAATGGAACGAGGCCATCGTCCGCTTCAGCAAAGTTGATGGGGCGACTCTCGACCCCGAGTCGCGAGATGAGTTTGACTATCATCGGGCCTATTGTATGCTCATGAGCGGACGCGATGCCGAGGCCGCGCCGATATTCAACGCTCTCATGTCGAGCCGCACGCTTTCAAATGAAGCCACTTTCTATACCGCCTACATACTTTATCGTGAAGAAAAATTTGCCGACGCGCTCTCAACCTTTAAAAAGGTGAAAGTGATGGCCGACGGCCCCACGGCCTCGACCGATTATTATCTTTGTCAGCTCTACTACCGCCAGGGTGATTATGGCCGGGCTTACACAACGGCTGCAAAGCTGGTGGCCAACGGCGGTAATGTTGACAGCAAATATCTGATCGAGGCCATGCGCATAGCCGGTGAGTCGGCCTACTCGACCGACAAGATGAGTCAGGCGGTGGATTATTTGACAAAATACAGCCGTCTTGCCCATGACCCGCAGCCGTCGGCGCTTTATATTCTCGGTCTGAGTCAGTATCGTCTGGGACAATATGAAAACGCTGTATCGACCCTTCGTCCGGTTCTTGCCGAGAACAACGAGATGGGACAGAGCGCCGCTTTGTTGACCGGACAGGCTTATGTAGGCCTCGGTGAATATTCAAAGGCTGTGGCCGCTTTTGAAAAATCATATCGTATGAATGAAGACCGCTCGATCTCAGAGACCGCCCTGTACAACTATGCGTTGGCACGCATGCAGGGTGGCAAGATGCCGTTCTCGAGTTCGGTTACAATTGTCAAACGTTTCCTCTCGGAATTTCCAGACTCTCCCTATGCGTCGACAATGCGCGAATACCTTGTGGCCGGATACATGACCGACAATAATTATGAAGCGGCTTTGGCCGGTATCGAGGAAATATCACGTCCGTCCGATGCTCTTCTCGATGCCAAACAGCAGATTTTATACACTCTCGGCACCCGAGACCTCGCCGCTTCTCACCCCGAAGTCGCCCTCACCCGGTTCCGTCAGGCCAAAGCTCTCGGCAACCGCGTGTCTCAAATCTATAACGAGATAGACCTTTGGATAGGAGAGTGCCTTTACAAGGAAGGGGAATATGCCAAGGCTGCCGACTCTTATCGCGCCTATCTCAACGGCGGCAATTCACGCGCCAACGCTCCGCTTGCCCGGTATGACCTGGGATATGCGTTGTTTGGCGAGAAAAATTTTACAGCTGCCTATAACGCTTTTGATTCGTTTACTAAAAATCCGGGCAATGCCACATCGCTGATGAAGGCCGATGCCCTGAACCGTATGGCCGACTGTCTCTATTATCAGTCGGAATTTAACCGTGCCGCCGCTCTTTATGAACGTGCTTATCAGGCCGATCCCGCCGCCGGTGACTACGCCCTGTTTCAGCAGGCTGTTATGAAAGGACTCCGTCGTGACCATAATGCCAAAATCGAGGGATTGCAAACGATGATGGACCGATTCCCCGAATCGGCTCTCGTGCCGTCGGCACTCCTTGAGACCGCCGAATCGTGGCAGGAACTGGGTAACACCGGTAAAGTTATCGAGACATACAAGATACTTACCGCGCGTTATCCGTCGACCGCCCAGGGCCGTCAGGGACAATTGCTGCTCGCAATCACATATCTTAACAGCAACCGGAGCGACGAGGCCGCCGATGTTTACCGCAAAGTCATTACCGACTATCCGTCGAGCGAGGAAGCCCGCATCGCTGCCGATGACCTCAAGCGCATCGCTGCCGACAACGGTACGCTCGCCGAGTTTGCCTCGTTTATGCGCTCGGTTCCCGATGCACCCGAAATCGACAGTTCGGAAATCGAGAAGATGGCCTTTGAGAGCGCCGAGAAAGAATTTGAGAAATCGGGACGCACACGCCGCCTCGAAGCCTTTGTCAAGGAATATCAGACTGGTCCCTACACTCCGTCGGCGCTGCTTTACATAGCCCGTTCTCATGACCGTGGCGGCAATTATAGCGACGCCGTGGCTACTGCTACCGATATCATCACCCGCTTCCCTCACTCGAGTGTGGCCGAGGAGGCTTATCTCATCAAGGCTTCGGGCGAAAATGCTCTTGACATGACACGCGAAGCCTTTGAAACATACTCTCAGCTCGCATCTCAGGCGTCATCGTCGGTAACGGTCAATGCCGCCCGTCTCGGCATGATGCGCACGGCCCGTGACCTCGGTGAAGCCGAAGCCGCCCTTAATGCCGCCGATCAGCTTCTATCATCGTCAACCGTCGGTTCAAACGAGCGTGAGGAGGTGACATTCTCGCGCGGTGTGGCTCTCGAACAGCTCGGTCGCTCGGCCGAGGCTTGTGAAGCGTGGAAAGAACTGGCGGCCGACCCGTCGACACTCTACGGAGCCAAATCGGCCTTCTATCTTGCACAGCACTATTTCAACAACGAGAACCTTGCAGAGTCGCGTCGCGAGGCCGAGGCGCTTGTCGAGGCCAATCCGCCCCACAATTACTGGCTTGCGCGTACGTTTATCCTCCTGAGCGACATCAACCGGGCCGAGGGCAACAAGTTTGAAGCCGACGAGTATCTCCGTTCGCTTCGTGAAAACTATCCCGGCAGCGAGCCCGATATTTTCACAATGATTGACTCCCGACTCGATTCCAACAAATAAACCTGTTCACGTAAAAGCTTTAACATAACGACTGACAATGAAAAAATCATCACGATATATATCACTGCTTCTTTCGCTCACTTGTGCCTCGGCTTTTGCCCAGGACATAAACAAGGAAATCACAATCGAGAAAGAAATTGTGCCCGAACAGCGAGCCGCAACACGCCTGGCAGTTCCTCATACCGTAATCTCACCCATATTGCAACGACCCGACTTGCAGTTTAATCTTGCTGACAGGGGCGTGGGCATCGTGCCGCGTTTCAATCCTCTGATGCCGGCCTCGACCCTTCCCGCCGTAGAGTTGTCGCCCTATCGCGGATATGCCGCCATCGGTTATTTCCCGGCCTATAATCTTGGAGTGACAGCAGGTTATGATTTTATTAATAATGAAAAAACGATTCTTGGCGCCTCGGTTCAGTTTATAGGATACAACTATAATATCGAACGTAAGGATTATCAGGATGAAACCATTAAGGAGAAACTGAAACGAAGCGATGCAACGGCCAATATAGGATTGACTCATTATTTCAACCCCGGGCAGTCGCTTGATGTCAACCTTGACTTTGGATATGGAAAGGTTGATGTTCCCTATCCCAATAATTTTTGTGACCATAAATCGCTACGACTCGGTCTTGATGCCCGCTGGCGTTCAGGCTCGATGACTGAATTTTATACAGTGGGATTGCGTGGCGGTCTGATTAATTTTGACGGAGATTTTTGGGTCGGCGGTCACATACCTTACATGAAAGAAACAGATTTTGGCGCAGATTTCGGACTCAATTACGGGTCGTTGTCAATAGGCATTGATGGGTCGTTCCGCCGTCATGGCGATTTTGATACCCCCGGTGTAGGCCATGTAGCCAACTCAAAGTTGATTTCGCTCGTGTCGGCTGTGCCGGCCTATACGTTTGATAACGGAGACGGAACGAAAGTAAGATTTGGTGCTAAAGTTCAGTACACCGGAGGCAGTCGCGGCAAGTTTCACGTTGCTCCCGATGTAATGATTGCCATAGCACCCTCGTCGACTTTTGCTTTCCAGGCCGATATTCGCGGCGGCGAGGTGATGAACTCGCTGGCCGACCTATATCAGATAACCCCGTTTTTCAGTCCTCATGATGCTTATTTGACATCAAATATACCTGTTGCCGCCGACCTCCGTTTTGTTGTCGGGCCGTTCAGCGGTGCATCAGTCGAGATTTTTGGAGGCTATGCCATCACTAAAAACTGGCTTATGCCCGACTATGATTGTACTTATACATCTTGCAATCTCAAGGGATGGCATGCCGGGTTGAAGGTCGCTTACAGTCGCGGCTCATGGCTCGATGCTTCGGTATCGGCCGAGCTGGCTCCTCAGAAATACAATCAGGGTTATTATCTGTGGCGCGACCGTGCCAAGTCGGTCATCAGTGCCAATGTCGCTGTGAATCCGATAAAGAAGCTCAGATTGTCGGCAGGATATGAACTTCGTTCAGGACGCGGAATGTATAATTCTATCTATGATAATCCTTTGCTGACTAAAATGTCATCGGTCAACAATCTAACCTTTGGAGTGGCCTATCAGATAACTCCCGCCTTTACCGTCTTTGGTCGCGGTGAGAATCTGCTCAATCACGACAATACCCTCCTTTTCGGTATTCCCGGCCAAGGTATCACCGGCCTAATCGGTGTCGAGGCCAAGTTCTGAACCTAAAGTAATTTATAAAATAATTAAGGAGCTGTGTCAAAATTGGCATGGCTCCTTGCTCTTCTTTGATGTAAAGATATTTCAAAGGCATGTCCTTACAAATTGGTTTATCCAATATTTTATACACCTACTTTTTCAAATTTGACGCAGCTTATTGAGATTTTATTGAAATTCAACCACTACATAATCTACCACATTTTCAGCTTGATTTTGTTAATTTATAATAAAAATCGGGGGGGTACTTATAATATGATTTTTCTGTTTATATTTGTGGAATGTAACGTTTAGCTAAAAGTTTTTCGTATGAAAATCAAGAACATATCCTTACGAAATATCAATGATTGGGTCACACGTATGATTAGACGAGTACTTGTTATTGCTATTATGCTTGTAAGTATTTCACAAACATATCTTTATGCTCAGCGAAAAGATTCTGATGCTAAAATATCTCACTCCAATTATAAGAGGGCCGCTCAGTTGGGTAGGGAAAAAGTTTCTGATGCAAATGTCCGCATTAGATATGCTTTCAATGCGGAGGATATTAAAAATAAGTCGACATGGATTGACGAGGGGCAGTTGAAGATTGCTCCCGACATGACAGACTACAGTAGCTATTTTGTCGAGGTCAATGAGGATAGTTTGGCTCACTGGTTCGACACCAACCCCAGGGCTGCTGTTTATCCCCCGGCACGTTGGATTCAGGGCCATCGCCCCGATTACTGGATTGAGTACCAGTATTCCCAGATAACCACAAAAGACGGAATTTTGACCGAATGGGCTACCATGCCAAGGGAACTTGATATGGAAAACCTATATTATACCGAGAAACTCCCGCTTTTCGATTGGAAAATTGGTACAGATACAGCCACAATATGTGGCTACGAATGTTTCAAGGCAACTTGTCATTGGCGTGGTCGTGATTTTACAGCCTGGTTTACTCCGGATATTCCGGTTGAATACGGCCCTTGGAAATTCGGCGGTCTTCCGGGTTTGATTATGAAGGTGTATGATAACGATGGGATCTATACTTTTGAGGCTGTAGCAGTGGAAAACGGTAATTTCCCAATCTATGCTCCAAGAGGTAGCAAGTATAAACAGTCAACTCGCGAAAAAGTGTGGAAACTCCAACATGATTTGAATGTAGATTATTTAAAGACAACGGGGCACTCCGTTTTCAATCTCAAACTTAATCGAGAAATGACTTCTCGTCGTCACCAATATACTCAGCTGGAGTTAGAATAATCCATCTTGCTTTGAAACGTATATTTGTTATAACATCCTTAATAATTTTGATTTGCGCTCAACCTATTTGTGCGCAAATCAAATTGTATGGTAAGGTATCTGATAAATCCGGAGAACCGCTTGAAGCTATGATTACAGTCTTTGATGCCGGTAAAATTGTAGCACATACATTGGCTAATGAGTCCGGGGAATATGAACTTAATTTTACGGCAAAGTCTGATAGCATCACACTCAGAGCTTCTATGTTGGGCTATACCACTCTTAAGAAAAATATCGTTGCATCTTCGGGACGAATTAATATGATTCTTCAAGGCGGAAATTCATTGAAAGATGTGGTTGTGGTCGCTGACAAAATAACTGAACGTGGTGACACGATAAGTTACAACGTCGCTGCGTATAAAGATGGTTCAGACCGTGTTATTGGCGATGTTATAAAAAAGATGCCTGGGTTAGAAGTCAGCGAGTCCGGGCGTATCAGTTTCAATGGAAAGCAGGTGAAAAATTTTTATGTAGAGGATATGGATCTTCTTCAGGGGCGATATGGGATAGCGACTAACAATGTGTCGGCAAACGATGTAGCCTCGGTTCAAGTTTATCAAAATCATCAGCCGATAAGAGCCTTGAAGGACATAATTCCCTCCGAAGATATAACCATCAATCTTAAACTCAAGTCATCGGCCAAAGGCACGTGGACAGTTTCAGCGATGGGTGGAGGCGGATATAAACCAGCATTATGGGCAGCCGAACTTACAGCCATGTATTTTGGCAAGAAAGTACAGAACATTACCACTTACAAAGGAAATAATAACGGCATTGATGTAAATAGCGAACTCAAATCAATGACAGAGGATGATCAGCCGGTGTTCCTTAATAAAGCTCCACTTTCCGTAGCCATTCCTCCCAATCCCGGAATTGCCACCAGACGCTATATCGATAACAAGTCAAAGACTTTAAGTATTAATCAGTTAATAAAAACAGATTCACTTTCTACCGTTACATTAAATTTAGGGTATTATAACGACCAACTTCTTAAATCCGGTAAAGCAATATCCGAGCAGTTTGAACCGGTTGCGGGAACTTATCGAAGCATATTTAAGGAGTTGAGTGCTTGCAACTATATCAATTCGTTATCTGCTGCAACGAATTTTAAGAGAAATGATAAAAGTCTATACCTGGATAATTCATTGAATATCACCGCAAACTGGAACCACGACAATGGTACCGCAATAACAACCGGTAGTTTTACCTCCGGGAAAACAGTTGTTGACCAACATCTTGATAAACCGAGTATTGAACTGGCTGATAAACTGAGCTTTATAAAGAATAATGGAAAGCATGCATGGGAAATGTACTTTTCCGCAGGCTGGAATCACAAGCCACAAACATTATCTGTAGGAGGAGATATCAATGATTTAACCCAAAGTGAAAACCTTATTCAAAACTATACTACCGATGCAGCTTTGGCGAATCTGTTCACTTCGAGGAGCTTACTGATTAATAAGGTAAGACTTTATACAGGTATATTCACGGGTTTTAATATGGAAAACGTGAGGTCGGAACTTGACGGAATGCAATTGCTCGACAAAGACTTGACGCAAAATGATTTTCTGTTCGGAAAATTCAATATTGGTATTCAACCAAAGGTATCCTATCCAATAGGAAATTTTTATGCAGAGCTAAACTTATCGGCTACTTATAACTTACAGTGGCTTAAGGATAGGATAGACCAGTCCAGAGCAACGGGTTGGAATTATTTCATTTTAATGCCTCAGGTGCATCTGACCTATAAAATGGGACGCAACTGGTTGGCATTTGACTTGAACTATAACCGAATGAGGGATAATTCTCAACGAGCAGCACGAGGAATTGTAATGACCGACTATCTGTCATTCCGACGATCGGAGATTGAGCGTACAATGAAAGATGAAACGTGGTTAACATCTTTAACTTACTATTTTTCCAACCCATTCCGACAGATTTTTGGCAATGCCAGCTTATCCTGGAATCAGTTTAAACATAACAATATCACGGGGCTCGATTATGACGGTCTGACAACGGTTAGCGTAACCTTGCCGTTACGAAACACTTCGAACAAATACTCGGCAAGTGTTAACTTAAACAAAGGACTCAGTTTCTGGAGTACGACCGTAAAGATGGGAGCTAGTGCGTCGATATACAAAGGTAATTCGTTAATCGACGAGTCGCTGTTTGCCTTCAGCACAAAAACATGGAGCGGCAGCATATTAATTTCGACTACTCCTGCCAGTTGGATGGGCGCAGCGTTGGCATTCGCCTATGGCGA
>JAIDNJ010000118.1 GCA_029063895.1 Muribaculaceae bacterium
GCCGCGGCTGTTTTGTTGCTATTAGGTAATGAGATTTAGCGGTTGGGTATATCTACCGGTGGTTGGGGAGTCTGGTCGATGAGGTTCTTGGTAAAGAAGTCGAGTAGACGCCAGTAGAAATATTCGTTCATGTCGCCGAAGCCGTGACGCTGGGTGGGAAGCATAAGAAGGTCAAAGCGTTTGTTGGCATGGATGAGAGCGTGAACAACGCGCTGGGTATTACCCGGGTGAACGTTGTTGTCGATGTCACCGTGAACGAGCATGAGACGACCTTTGAGATTTTTGGCAATCTCGGGGTTGGTTTTGATTGAGTAGATGAAAGTTGTGTCACCCTGCTCGGTCACTTTCTCTTTGACGCCGTGGTGAGTTTCGCTCCACCAGCGGTTGTAGATGCGGTTGTCGTGGTTACCGGCACATGAAACGGCAGCCTTGAAGAAGTCGGGATAAACAAGCATGGCCGCTGTTGACATGAAACCACCGCCCGAGTGTCCGTGGATACCCACACGGTTGATGTCGATATATTTGTGACGGGCTGCAAGCTGCTCGATTGCTGCTTTCTGGTCGGCAAGGCCATAGTCGCGGAGATTGCCGTAACCATAGTTGTGGTACCATTTTGAACGGTTGGGGTGACCACCGCGGTTACCGACTGTGATAACGATGAATCCGCCCTGGGCGAGACGGTCGGTGCGGAGGCCCATGCGACTGAAGGGATAATTGGTAGCTTCTACCTGGGGACCGGGATAAACATAGTCGACGATTGGATATGATTTCTCGGGGTCAAAGTCAAACGGCTTGTACATAACACCCCAAAGGTCGGTGACGCCGTCGGCAGCTTTGACGGTGAAGATTTCGGGGAACTGATAGCCGTTGGCAAGCAGCTGGGAGAAGTCCGAGCGCTCGAGATTCATGATTTTGTTACCGTTGGTGTCAAAGAGAGCGGTCTCGGGCACGGTGTCTACGCGCGAATAGTTGTCGACAAAGAAACGGGCATTGTCGTCAACGATGGGATCATGAAAATATTCGCCTTTGTCAAGCTGTTTTACAGGACCTCCGTCGAGGCTCACCGAGTAGAGGTGCTGATAGTAGGGATGCTCGCCTTTGTTGCGTCCCATGCCGGTGAAAATCACGCGACGTCCGGGTTCGTCTACTTTGAGAATTTCGTGTACGTGCCAGGGGCCGTCAGTGAGGCGACGTTTCAGGTTGCCTTTGTCATCATAGAGGTAAAGGTGGGCCCAACCGTCGCGTTCGCTCCATTGAACGATTTCCTTACCGTTGTTGATAGCGGCAAGAGGACGCTCGTTCTGATAGGTGTTGAGACGTTCTTCGATAATGGGAACGATAGAGTCCTCCCCGATTGTGTAGGTGCACACGTCGATGCGGTGAAGGTCACGGCTCGAACGGGTGAGGAAGAAACGGTTGTTGTCGCCGAGCCAGATGTTGGGCACATCATACTGGCTGCGCTGTTTGTGAAGCATGGGACGGTCGACAACTTCGAGAGTCTGGTCTTTAAAACGGTCGGTCTTAATCTCTTTGCGTGAGCGGTCGGCAACATTAAACAGGTATAGATGTTCCTGAGGAATGTTTTCCTCACCCGGCATCTCATATTTATAAGACTCGAGAGTCGGGCGGGGTTCGGCGATTGCGTCGATGACCCAAAGGTCACCTACCTTGCGGCTGTCGTTGATGTTTGACACGAAATGGCGGGAGTCAGGCGACCACAATATGTAGGCACCGCGACGTTTGCCGTTGTCAAGAGTGTCGGTGTTGAGCACGTAGCGGGGTTGTCCGTAACCAAAGTAGCGCACACCGTCGGTTGTAAGCTGAATTTCGGTGACAGTCGAGTCGTTCTCGTCTTTTTTGAGCTTGGCATAGTCGTCGCCGCTCATCATCCAAAGGTTGAAATCTTTGGCATAAACGACATGTTTGCCGTCGGGCGATACCGATGCCCAGCTGAGTTCTTTAGTCTCTTTTTCTTTATCTTTGAGATGGGTCAACTCACCGTTACGCGAGTCATAGGCAAAGTAGAAAACCTTTTTGCCCGGTTTCTTACCCTTTTTATCGTTCTTCTTTTTGTCATCTTTTTTGGGTTCTTCGTCCTGAGTCGATGTCACCTCAAAAGTATATGTATATCCGTCGGGTTCCACTTCAAGGTTTTTGATGGGAAGCTGAGCTGCAATATAGGGGTCCTTGACTATGGCGGTGAGTTCGGATGCCATTTTGTCATGGTCAAACATGGGAAACTTGCGACGGGCAACGGGGTCAACGACATACCAGCGGTTGCCCTCGCCGGTTTTGTAGGTGTACCAGAATTTGTCTCCGGTCGGGAACCAGTGCGGGTCGACAGTTGTCGAGAAAAGCATTTTGGAGAGCTTTGAAGCGGTGAACCGCTCGGGCAGCTCATAGGGGTTTGATTTTTGTGACACACTGCTATTGTCATTATCAGCGGTAGCCGCGTTGATGCAGAAACCGCCGATAGCAGGCAATAAAGCTGTCAATAAAACGATACTTTTTTTCATCATTGTAGAAATGTGGATGTTATGACATGGTAAATTTTTCGCAAAGTTAATAAAAATCGTTGACAATGATTTCATTGACGTTTGAAAATGACAGAAAATTATAATGAAGTAGATTTAATTGACAGTTTACTTGCCTCCGATTATAGTAGGCTTTGACTGTGAGATCATAGTAACAATAAGAAATGACCTAATATTAGACAGGGATAATGGAACTAATGGGATTAGGTGATGAGTGTGAGAACGGTAAATTCCTTCGGTTTTGTTAACCATGTTTGAGTAACTGGAATAATGGGATATATGACAATACACATATGTATATCTCTCAAATTAGTGAGCAAATTAATGATTGTCCAGTTCCAGATTTTTGTATCCCCGATTTAAAATGTGACGCAATCTGTTGAAATCTTTGCATTGTATTAAAAAGCGGTGTGCCAAATCACTCGACACACCGCCTTGTCAATTTATAAAAAGAAGCTCCTATTGTTCCAGTGTTTCAAATGAGATAGCATCCATATAGTAGAACGAGAGGTAGGCTTTGCCTTCGGCAGCCTCGCGGGCGGCGATACGGGCACGATAGTCGTCCATACGTTCTTTAAAAGTGTTGAGGTCTTTTTGACCCTGAGCTGCACGCTCGGTGTCACAACCGACCGAAGCGTTGGCGGCACGTTGAGCCGATTCTTCACCTTGTTGTTCGGCAATCTGCTGGATACGTTCGTTATATTCGCGCTCCATCTCGGCAACAAGGTTGTTGTCGATGCGCTGTTCGCGGAATACGCCGGTTACAATCATCGGTTTGTGGATGGTTGTTTTTGGGAAAGGTTCACCCATGAGGGGGAATGCTTCGCAACGAATCTGTACATTATCAGCGTTGCCCTGGAGGAACGCTTTTTTACCACCCTGACTGCAAAGGTGAGAGCAGATACCCTCAATCGAGATAGTATCGCCTACATATTGTTCGGGATTTTCAAAAACCTGGTCTACTGTGAGAGCGTCGGTAGTTTCTTCGGCAGCCTGCTGTGATTTTGAGTTGCCACATGCTGTTGCAAGAAATACTACGGCAACAGTAGCGAGAAAGTAGAGAGTTTTTTTCATAACTTATTGATTGATTATTAATTTGTGAATTTTATTATTTGTTGATATGTTTCATGAGTATGAGGGGGATAAACGCGAAGAGTCCGCAAACAAGCGTCATCACGGTTTTGCTTATAGTGCAACGGATGTTTTTACCGCGGGCCACAAACAAGACAATCACTGCAAGGATCGCGTTGAGCAAAAATGCGTTCCACGACCAGTTTTTAATGCGCGGATAAACATATTTGTCATCTACATTTGTAAACGATGTTGTGAAGGGGAATATCCATTTCTCTATGACGCGGCTCATCGAGGTCGGGTTTGTGAAATTATAGACGGCGAGTACCGAGTAATCGTCGGGGTCAAGGGCGATCCATGTCGATTCATTGCCCGATTTAATTTTCACACACCAGCTGAAGAGGTTCTTGATGATTGTCATCCTGTCTTTCTCAGGGTCAAATTTAATACCCGACAGTTTGGAAATAGAGTATGTTTCGTCATGATTGATCGTATAGAAATCGTGCGCTTCATCAGAGATAAGACCGTAGAGCTTGCGGTCGGCATTTTCCAGCACAAACACGTGGCGCGGAACAATCGTGTCGTCGAGCTGAATATGAGCCATGCTCGGACGGTTGGCCTGCATCTTGAGATGATAGAGCTTGTTGTCGTTGTCGATTATGAGATAACCGTTGTCATATCCCTTGCGTGTAGATATGTTGGCGACGGCTTCTTTGGCCGGGAAAGAAAATCCCTTGTCGGCAAACATTTTGGAAAAACGGCGGGTCTTGGTTTCGTCGACAGTGTTTGACTCGATGTCGGTGATTACAACATGGCCGGGCATAGTAAGCACTACCTCGGGGTCCTCAAACTTAAAGCGGGCCGGCATTGACTCCATGAGCGGGTAGACGGTGGGGACCGAACGGTTGAGGTCTTTGGGTGATGATGTGAAAATCCAGCTGTTCATGCGGATGTCACGCATTGTTATCTCGACTCCTTTTATTGAGTCGGGCAACATGCCCTTGGCCGATAACTGGCCTACAAAAATTTCGGGTAACAACGAGTCGCGCTGGTCCATCGTGTAGTGACGGCCGGGTGCCTGGGTGACGGGGTCGACTTCAAAAATGTCGGGTTCGTCGAATTTGCTTCCCGTGTTGAAGTCGGTAACGATAAAACAGTCGTTGATGGGTGAGTAGCTCACAAACGGTTCGCGGTCACGCTCGGCAAAACACAGAGAGTAGAGCCAGGGCAATACCCAGCTCAAAACAGCTGTCGAGAGTAAGAAAAATAAAATATAATGAGTCTTTTTCATGTTAGTCCTGATGGCCCTCCTTAAACCGGGCGATAGATCCAAACGAGAAGATCGTGATGAGACATATGAAGATGATAACGGTGACGATCATGTAGTTGTAGGCTGCCATTGTGTTGGGCTGCAGAAACATCACCAGTAACACGGCCAGCCCGACAAGGCTCAGGAGAATGCGCATGTACCATGTTCCTTCGAGGCACACCGATGTAACGAAAAGATAGCCGATAAAGCCTGCAAGGTACCACGGCAGCATTGTCAGGAACACTCGTCCCACAAGTTCGGCGTGGAATATTGTCGCGTCATAGATGAGGATAACTCCCATCTGTATCATGTAGATGACAAGCAACTCTATCAGGCCGGTGGCAAGCATCATCACCACGAGTCTTGACTGAGGGAAGGGGAGATGAAGTGTCAGTTTGAGGCGTTTTTGTGTTATCTCTGGCACCATCTGGGCTATACCGAGGGCAAGTCCTATTGCAAGCGGAATGTAGGTGACGGTGTCGACAAGCGATACATCTTTGAGCAGCATCGACATCCACAGCGATATGATGCCGTGCTCTTTTATGAGAGAATTTGTACTGAGAATAACGTAGACCGCCACGAGGAGCGCGACAGCAAGCGCGATAAAGAACACGCGCCGTGTCTTGAGCCATTCTTTAAATATAATGGATGAGTACATTTCTTTTGGATTTAATCATTAATATTTGCCGGTGAGACCGATGAAGGCGTCTTCGAGTGACATTGGCTTGCGCGCGAGGTCGTTTTGAGAGATGCCGTTTGACTCGAGATAATGTTTGACATAGTCGACGCCATCAAACGAGTATAGTTCCACCTCGTTGCGTATCTTGCCGGGATTAATGATTTTTGGGTCATCGGGAAAAATGACGTCGGTGTCGGTGTGGAATGTATATCGGCCAAAGTCGGCCAGCAGTTTGTCGACCGGCATATGGGTCAGGATTTTGCCATAGTCGAGAATAATACAGTCATCGATGAGGCACTCGAGGTCCTGGATAATGTGCGAGGTCATGAAGACAGTCTTGTCCTCGGCTTTGGCAAACTCACGCAGGTAGTCGATGAACAGACGGCGATACCCGGGGTCGAGACCGAGCGAGAAGTCATCGAGCACCAGCAAGTCAGCATTCTGGGCAAGTATAAGACCCAGGGCAACCTGAGACCGCTGACCGCATGACATGGTTGATATGCGCTGGTTGGGCGATACCTTGAGTTTTCTCATCAGCTCATAATAGGCATCGCGGTTCCATCGGGGATAAAATTTTGAATAGAATTTCTCTATTTGCTCGATAGTCATGAAGGCATACTGTACGTGTCCTTCGATGAGCAGGGCTATTCGGGCTCGCGTTTCAGGCCTCAATTCGGTGATAGACTCCCCGAAGATGCGACATTCACCCGACTGCGGCCGCAGATAGCCCATCAGGATGTTGATTGTAGTTGTTTTACCGGTTCCGTTTTTACCTAAAAGGCCCAGAATCCTACCTTTGGGTACGTCAAAGCTAAGGTCGCTGTAGATGATGCGTCCTTTACCGTAACGTTGAGTAAGATTCTTGACCGATATTACCGGTTCTTGTTCGTTCAGCATTTATTGATTGTATTTATAATGTCAAAAAGAGAGTGAGAGACCGGTGATGAACAGGTCACCGTCGGTCAGCGATCTGTAGTCATATCTTTCATATCGCGCCGAGAGGGACACCACCATTGTCTTGATTGATCGCGACACGGTGATTCCGGCATGTAGGGACGACATGTCGCATGAAGACATATTGTAGTTGGAAAGACACATCAGGCCTTCGGGCGACGTCAGGTCGAGCCCGGCCCAATCGGCCGATGTCGATGATACAAACCGGCCGTCATAGCCCAGTTTCAACCCTAAAGCCCAGTTACCGCCAAGCTTTTTTTCCGCGTCAAGTGTCACGTCCCCGGTAAAATAGTCTGATTCGAGACTTCGGGCGGGTTCGACAAGATATTTTTTATCGTTAAGCAGACCGCCACGGAGGTCTAAAGTAATCAACGCGCCGAGACCGGCTGGTCGCCACGATACCGGGATGTTGAGTGTAGCGCCATATCGGGTGTGATGATAGTTTTCGCGCTCACCTATTTTATCATAATTTTCGGCCGATGAACCAAATAGATTCTCAGTCGCTGTACGGTCGATATAATATCCTGAAACAGTGGGGAATATCGAGAATCGTCCCATTGAGACGAGACGCGAGATTCTTCCGTCGAGTGTCAATGTCGAGGTAGCTCCGAATTTAAGATTGTTATATCCGTCAAGAATCATGCCGGCCTTTGCCAGTCGACCCGATACCGAGGCAAAAAAGCAGTCGCCGTGAGCAACAGGTACAAACCTTAAACCGGCGTTGAACCCTGTCAGTCGGTGGGAGCTGCTTTGAGCATCGGCGCCTTTGAATCGGCTTGCCATGCTGCCGAGACCGGTATAAACCATCGTGATTGCGTGAGACACGGGGTTGTAGAAGTCGATGTCGGTATTCTGATGATAAATCCTGACGCCACAGTCGAGACCAATCATATATCGGCTGCCTATTTTTCGACCGCCGCTTATACTGATGTTAAGGTCCGACACAATGTTGCGTACACGCGGGTCAATCGCCCGGTGGGCGATTGAGGCTGTGTAATCGGCTCCGGCTCCAATTGTCCATGAGCCATAGGTTCTTGTCCATCCTCCGCCAAAGTCATAGCGCTGCAGCTTGAGGTTGCCCCCGGTGTCATCACATAGAACAAACGGAGCGAGTGTCTCGTAGTCGATAACATCACAGAAGGATACATCGCGAATCTTGCCGTTTTGATAGCCGGCATGTCCCCACACGGTGCTGACCGTCGAGAGTTTATAATAGGAATCGGCCGAGAGTCCGTACATGTTGTGGCCACGGCCTTCCTGCATCACAACCGGCAAGTCAAACTTCTCGATGTCGGCTGTAACGGTAGCGTCAGAGATGCTTGATTTGTCGGCAAAGTGCATGGTTGAAGGTCCGGCGGTGTAGTATTGGCGCAGACCTTTTCCTATCGGTGATTCTCTTTCAATCTTGAGGTTCAGAATAGAATCACCCTTTTGAGAACTCGCGCGGGTAGCAAGAGTTCCCAAAAGGATGAATGCTATAAGGTATGTGATACCTTTATTATTCATCTATAAAGGATTAATTTAGTTCTTCCTTTGTATTGATATTTACAATCTTGAAATCTTTGGCCGAGTCGTCGGTATCCTGGAGGATGATGTTGCCGGCGGCCGATTTACCTGCCTCGCGGCGAACAAACATGCGGTAGGCGCGGTCAGATGCACTCTGGGGGTCGTCGTTGATTGACTTGTAGCTGATGTCGATCGACGGGGGGAGGCAAAGGAATTCCATAGTGCTTGCCGGGCAAAGGTTCACACCGTCAATAATCCAGTCAAGGGGAATATAATACTGGTTGTCACGTGTGAGATATTTCTCGGAGAAGGTGAAGTAGTAGGTATAGGAGCATTTGTAGTCATTGAGGAATGACTCGGCGGTAACACCCTCGGGGATGCGGGCGATGGCATACGAACGGTTGGCCTGCTGTGAAAGAATCCAGATGGTAGCCGAGTAGCTGTACCATTTGTTGAGATTGGGTACGTCGGGGTTGTCGGTGTCGCGGACTGTACCGATTGTCACTTCGTCATACCACTCGAAATCGGCGTCACGATTATCCTGGGCTCCGGCTACGTCGGCCGACCACTCGATTGCCTGGTCAACGATTTTGATTGATTTGCCCGGTTCGATGGGATATTGAGTGCCGTTGCCGGGAATGACATAAACTGCTCCTACAAGGAATCGTTCCTCGGGAGTGGGAGTAAGGTCGGGATATGATGTCGAGTTGTTGAGCGATCCTTCACAAATGGCAAGACCGTCGGCATAGATTGTTTCGTCGGTATTGTTGTAGATGGTGATGTGAGAGTCATAGAGGAGGCCTTTGCCTGTGGCATTGAGCGATCCGAGATAGATTTCGCTGATGACAAGAGAGTTATCGGGGTTGTAGAAGAACCAGTCGAGTGTTATGGTACGGGTGGTTTCGGTGATGACTACATTCTGGGCGATGGCGCGCATTGTCTTCTGATCAGATGCTGCGGCGCGGTTGTCGGTTTCAGAGACGAGGGCGGTTGCCTCGATGTTGTATATACCGGCAGGAAGCTGCAGATTGTTGAGACTGGTGACGGTTGTAACGTTCCCGGTGTTGATTTCGGTGAACTCGATTTTTTGAGAGTCAATCACATATCCGCTCGGGAGCTGGGGATCGACAACGATTTCATAGAGCGGAGCGGCTTTGTCGCTGTCGCTGCACGAAACCATGACGGGCGCGATGAGAGCGCATGCGATCAAGGCTTTGACAATAAATTTGTTTGCTTTCATAACAGTGTGATATTTATTTGATTATTGATTATTATATTTTAAAGTTAAGTTCCATACCAAAGTATGGTGTATAGTTACGTCTCACAACAATTCCGTAGGGCTTATAGTCGGGGGCGATTGTGAACAGTCGGTTAACATATAGAGCCACATTCACCCGGTTTTTCCAGAACGATTTTGTTGCCTTGAGGTTGACCGCAGTTTCGGCCGGGACGGTATTCTTGTCAAATGTCGACGCCGAGTATTCACGGACAAGCTGTTTGAGATAGGTGTCGTTCATTGACTCCTGTGTAAACTCGAAGACATTACCGTCTATGTCCATGTAGTGGGTAGGTATACCGGTTTTGAAGTGAGTTTGACGCGAGGTGAACCAGACGGTCTGGAATGCGAGAGAGAAGCGCAGCCCCAGATTTGGAATATCGGTGTCAAACATTATGTTTGTGTTAAAACTCTTGTAGATGCTGCCGTCGGCGTCATCATAGAGCCCGACGTAGGGGATTTCCTGACCGTTCATGACTATGCTCGGTTTGTACCACAGCGGGTCGCTGTTGGTGTTTACGGTTTTGAGATAGGCACCGCTGACAGTGACACGGGTTTTGATTGCCTTGATGCGTCGGGACTGAAACGTGTACTCCACACCTTCCTTGCGTGTTGAGCTGCCGTTGGTCACACTTGACCTCACGGCCATGTAGCGCACCTCGGTCGAGGGAAGGTCTTCGAGCACCGGCGCCCGGTTTTCGATTTCGGGATTGTAGCCCGATGAGTCATAGCGTCGGTAGGTATAGTGGTGAACGTTGCCGGCGTGACGGAATCCATCGTTCATTGTTTCGCGGAAATAAGTGACCGACAGACGGTTGTCGCGATATGACAGGTCACCGCGTACTTCCCATTTTAGGTTTCGGGCAGCTTTGAGGTCATAATTGGTGACGTCCTCGACATAGGTCATCACATTCATCACGCGGTAGTCGGGCACGTTGTGATAGTAGTTGAGCTGCTCCAAGTCGGTATATACAAGATTTGGATAGAGGAAGGCTGCCACCGGCATCTTTGACTGAAGGCCTATGCCTGCATTGATCTCGGGTGTGAGCGGTTGACCTGCAATGTACAATGAGGGCATTGTCCAGGTGATATTGGCACGCGGGTCGAGATAGGGTTTACCTGAAAGTGCATATCGTGAGTCGAGATGCAGCAGTTGGGTTTCGCGAAGACCGACAGCTGCTTCGAGTGAGTGACGGCCCAGATGCATTATGTTGCGGCTCTCGATATAGGCCGACAACTGGTGCATTGCCGGGATATCGTTGAAGGCGCGCGGACGCGATGATGTGCTTGCGGTGATCGGTCGTTCTATGTCATAGACGTTTCCACGTCCATAGTTCTTACTCATGTTCCACTCTATACCCGCTTTCAGGAACGATGACAGGTTTCCCGCGGTCCATTTCATTGTTGTAGCTCCCTTGACAAAGGCTGTGAAGGGGTCTCCCTCAACGTCGAGGGTAGCGAGATAGAGCATGGGAAGGTAGCCGACATAATTGCTACCGGGAACAAGTGAGACGGGCATCGGCATCACGCGCGACTGGGCCACGTGGCGTGTCTGGTGGAGTCGCTCGCGATTGTAGCTCAGCCCCGAGGTGAATGAGGCCTCTTGAAAGAAGCTGCGTTCAACCGGGCGCACGCTGACGGAGTTATTCCATGAAAAATTGTGGTTGGTGGTGCTGAAACGGTCAATGGTGTTGTTGACGGTGAGGTCGGGGTCGTTGTTGTCGCGCTCAAACGATGCTCCATAGTTGAGCGATGAATTCCATGTCACGTTCATGACCGTGTTGTCAAAACGTTTGTTGCTGCGAATAGAAGCGGTGATGCGTTTGTAGTTCTCGCGTGAATTGCGCGGGTCTATTTTTGCATCGAGGTATCCGAGACCGGTGTTGATAATCCAATCTTTTCCGGGCATTCTGAAGCCTTTGCCAACGTAAAAAAGCTGACTCTTGCTGTCGGCCTTGAAACGCGCTTCGAGACGCGATACACCGCTCTTGCGCTTGATGTTGACAAGCCCCGATGTAAGTTCGCCATATTCGACCGAGGCAATGCCGCGAACAATCTCGACTTTTTCGATGTCGTCAGTGGCGATGCCGCGCATATCCACACCCTTTCCAACGGTCTCGCGCTCCGAGTGGTTGGAATCGGGAGTCGACTGCATTACAGCGTTGTTGTTGACCGGCACCCCGTCTATGATAAATGACGTACCGATTGCCGATGTCATGTAATCGTCGGTTGGAGTGACATTTAAAGCTGTGCGCAGATTGATGATGTTGGGCGATGCCATCGACGGGTCTTTGGACACTCGTCCGGGCAATAGTTCAAGAAGGTCAGTGAAGCTCGACGGCTGAAGATGGGCCATTGCGGTAGTGTCGATGACCGAGGAGCTTGATGCACTGCGCGATTCGCGGGCTGTAACCACGACTTCGCCGAGCGGTTCGTTGGACTGCAGATTGATTATGAGGGAAGTGCCATCGGCCGGAGCTATTATTTGGCGTGAAGGTTTATAACCTACGAGAGTAACATCGATTTGCCATCGACCGCCCGAAATAGGTGCCGTGAAATTACCGTCGGCATCAGTGTTTCCGCCTGTAAATTTACCGTTTTTGAGCGGTGTCAGGGCTATTGATGCAAACTCGAGCGGAGCACCGTTGTCGGCATCGCGTACGGTAAATTTTACAGCAGCCGATGCGATAGAACCGACTGTGCTTGTGAGCAAAAAGATAATTGAGATTATTCTATGTAATAGAGATTGATTCATCGTTTGAAAATGGGGACGTGTCATGCCCTTGTTTTTGTTGTGCAAAATTACCACCAACCGTGAAAGTGTGAAATACTCAAAAATTGGTAAATTTCCTTCGAATCATCCGGCCCGTTTACTGCAAATCAAGTAGAAATTTATGACTCGAAAAGGATGTGACCATATGTTTTTATGAAAAAACTGATTTTCATGACGGTGAACCGAACTTTATAAGCATCCCCCTGGTATATCCCTATATTAATGAAAAAAGAGGCTGTGTCAGAATAAACATTTAATAATTTTGTAGGGACGTGCCTTCGGCACGTAAGGAGCGCAAATCACTGTTAATCAATCACTACGTGCCAAAGGCACGTCCCTACATCAAATACAGAAACAGCGCTGTGCCAATTTTGAACTGCACCCCAAAAGTTTTGTGTTCAACTTTTGGGGTGCAGTTCATTTTGGCATAGCGTCTTGTTTAAGTACATCGTTATCTTTTTACCTCACGGCGACTTTGGTTGAATGGCCGTCAACATTGACAATGTAGATGCCGGGGGCGACAGTCGCACCGAGGGCGACATGCATACCTGAAATCGAGTAGGCAACAGCTGTGGTGAAGTCACCTGTGACTGTGATTCGGCGACCCTCGACCGAGATTGTGTAGGGGAGGGCGGCATCGGCCTGGACATCGTCTACCGATGACTTGACATTGCGGCCGATGACGGCATATCCGCTACCGGTGACAGTTACTTTGCCATCGGCAACGGTCGGGGTGGTGTTGTAGCTTTTTGACAGAATTTCATATTCGCTTGCCGAGCCATCCATCGGGACAGTGATAGTCTTGTTGCCGGCTATGACGGGATTGACCACGCAGATTATTTCCGACGTACCGTTGGTCAGCTTTATGTAGCGGCCATTTGACCAGTTGTCGCTGCCACAGGCCATTGTTGTGCCTGCCGATTGAGTGAACATCTCGGGATTGTTGTGGCGAATGGCGCATAACTCGGCATAACAATCCTTGAGTCCGTTGCGGTCGGGGTCGTCGAGATAGCTCCAAACAACCTTTTTGGGGTCGGTGTTGTTGCCGCCGTCGGCATTCTTGGTTGACTCGTCGGCCCCGAATTCCTGAAATTGCCAAATCATGTGTGCTCCAGGTGCCATGAGCATCTGAGCGGCAACCGAACCGAGGCGGCGCATTGCCGTTGCCGTGTTTTTGAGTTGTGAAACACCTGACTGCTGCTGGGCATAGGCCATGCGCTCTTCATCGTGGCTCTCGGCATAGGAGACGGTCGATCCCCACGTGCGGCTGTCGTCGAGAGGTGCATAAAAACGGTTGAGGTTGGCTGTGTGAGAGGTTGATGACGGTATGTCGTAGCATGCATATTCGCGTGCGGCATAGTTTATGTTGGCCCAGTTGGTGTCGCCGTCGGTAGCGAGCTCATTTTCTTCGTCGGCTCCCGCAAGGTCCTCGTTGATAAAATAGGCGTCGGGATTGATGAGTCTCATGGCGGCATGGAGTTCTTTCATGCGGTCGATGCGCGACTGATTATATCGGTTGGTGTTGTCGTCAGACGGCGTTCCGAAAGTGTTGGTCGACGGGTTGTAGGTGTTGCCATAGCTATCGTTGTCACCGAGACCCTTGACGAGGTCAAAGCGGAACCCGTCGGCTTTGTATTGGGTCATCCAGTAGGCGAGGGCGTCGCGCCACTGCTGCATGACAATGGAGTTGTCCTGGTTCCAGTCATTGAGAACGCTGTAGGCGTGGGGTGCCGATCCGTTATAGAACGGATTTTTGGCTATGTCATACATCTGATACCAGGGATGACCGCCGTCGCTCTGGTTGAAAACGATGTCGAGAATGACGGCAAGGCCGCGACTGTGACATTCGTCGATGAGCCGGCGGTAATCGTTGGGGGTACCATAGGCCTTATCGGGCGCAAAATAGAAGTTGGGATTGTAGCCCCACGAGTTGTTGCCGGCAAATTCCATGATAGGCATGAGTTCGACCGCGTTGACTCCGAGCGACCGGATATAGTCGAGCTTGTCTATGAGACCTTGTATGTTACCCTCGGCGTTGGCTTGTCCCTCGGTGCCGGTAAAGTCACGGATGAGGACTTCATAGATAACGAGCTGAGACTGGTCAACACCCTTGAAGTCGGTGACGGCCCAGTTATATTTGTCGCGTGACGGATTGTAGACGGCAAGGTAGACGTCGCTCACCTTGTCGGTGGGATAGGCGGGCATGTCGGGAAATACCGATGACGGGATATATCGGTCGTTATAGGGGTCGAGAACCAATCGGGCATATGGGTCACCTACCTTGCGCGAGTTATCGACAAGGAAATAGTAAAGATGGTCGGTATTATTGGCCAGTGCAGGTACTCGTACCCAAAAATAGCGGTTGCCCTGATAGTCCTGATAGTTCATGTTGCTCTCCTGGGTAACTTTGTAGTCGTTCCATGAACCTACAATAGTAACGTTGCTTTTACCCGGTGCCGCTATACAGAATATAACCGAGCCGTCGCTCTGTTCAACCGGTCCCATGACCGGAATACCGCCGGGATAGTCGGCCTGAGTGGCATTGTCGAGCACGGCGAGAGTTATTTTTTTCTCAATCATGTCTGTAGCAGTCCTGGCTGATGCGACGAGTGTTACCTGGGCCGCGGTTGTAAATGTAGCGGTGTGGGTGAGAGTGGTGGCGTTTGAAGCGGTAGCCAGCGGAGTCGATTCCCCTTCAATCGAGAGGGTGATGTCGGCTGTCTCGCTTGTAGCGACGGTGAAGGTGGCCGAACTACCGGTGTTGATTGACCCGCCGACATTGTCGGTCAGTGTCATCTGTAGCCCGTCGGGCAATACGTCAACAAAAATGTCGGCATTACCATCGGCTTTGCCTTCACGCGAACCGTCGGCATTACGAAAGACAAAAGCGAGTTTTACCGGGTCTTCACCGGTCGTCAATCCGTAATACTGAGCTATCGAGGTCATAGATAGGGTGTAGGTGTTTTCACCGGTGCGGGTGAGTTTGTATTTGGCCGAGTTGTCAAGCCAGTTAGGGGCATGGGACCACTGGTCGCTTCCGTTGAGGATAACGCCGGTGTGGGCATAAACTTCCTGACCGTCGGGCAAATTGGCAAGGCCTTTGTTTCCTTGGTCGGCGTGAAAGGTGATGACAATGTCGCGCGATTGCAGTTGAAGAATCGCCGGACTTGTCGTGACGATTTGGGCAGTGGCGGTCGACCATAGCGTCAGGATAAGAGAAATGATAAATAACTTGGTTCTCATCGTCGGTAATAAATAGTTGTTTGTGAAAATGACAGTATGATGCTATATGCTATGTGATTATGTGGTGCAAATTTAGGTAAAACAGGCAGATAAAACAAGATTGAATCGCATTTTGTCTAAATAAATTGTTTGAGGATACGCATTTTAAGGGGATATATCGCTATAACCGCCTTTGTGATTTAACAAACTTTTTAATTAAAACGTTCCTAATTGATAAATCAGGATGAAACTTTTTGGTTGTGATGCCGTCTAATCGTAATGTAAACATTAATTTTGCAAGAGAAAACTAATAAAACAAATCAATTATAAATCATCACTTAAACATGAAACGAGTTTCAAAACTTTTAATGACTCTGGCGATGCTCTTGGTTACGGCTTTTGGAGTATCGGCCCAGATGTCGATGACCGCACAGCTTCCGGTTGACAAGGACGTGCGCATCGGCAAGCTCCCCAACGGATTGACTTATTACATCCGTCACAACGAAAAACCCAAAGGACAGGCCGATTTCTATATCGCC
>JAIDNJ010000119.1 GCA_029063895.1 Muribaculaceae bacterium
TTTTAGTTTTAATCTTTTGATGAACATTTTTTGATTATTTCGTATAGTTTCTGAAACGCCTATAATTAACGGGGGGGGGTGATTTATAACAGTGTTTTAAAACATAATTTCTCAAATGTTAAATCATATCCGTTATAAAAACGGTATATTGCAGGGACTGAAGTTTAGTTGTAATTTTGTCGAAAATCATAAGTTTTTTGATGTTAAAAAGGCTTATTGGTTTAAAAGTGTAATCGTGCTGTTTAAATAAGAATATTTTAGTATCAATCATTAATTATATGTCTAAGTGTTATCAAGTATGAAAAAGCTGTTTCTATTACTTATGGCAGTCGTGACCTCGGTGGCCTGTGCCGTCGCACAGAACATCACCGTCACCGGTACTGTCACATCGGCTGAAGATGGCGAGCCCCTCACCGGCGCTACCATTCAGGCCGAAGGAACCAACATCGGTACAAGTGCCGACATTGACGGTAACTTCTCTATCTCGATTCCGGCGACTGTGAAAAAACTTCGCATCGCTTATGTAGGTTTCGAGCACCAGATTGTCGATGTTGCTCCTGTTATCAAAGTGGCCCTCAAGCCGACTACTCTTCTCGACGAGGTTATGGTCGTGGCTTATGGTACCGCAAAAAAATCGGCCTACACCGGTTCGGCTTCGGTAGTGAAAGCCGACCAGCTAGAAGACGCTCTTGTAGCATCGGCTACGCAGGCTCTCACCGGTAAGGTTTCGGGTGTACAGGTTCAGAGCTCAAACGGCCAGCCCGGTACAGCTCCTACTATCCGCATCCGCGGTGTCGGATCAATCAATGCGGTGTCGTCTCCTCTTTATGTGGTTGACGGTATGCCCTATGAAGGTGACATCTCTTCAATCAATACTCAGGATATCGAGTCTATGACCGTGCTTAAAGATGCCGCTTCAACCGCCCTCTATGGTGAACGTGGTGCCAACGGTGTCATCCTCATCACCACCAAGAAAGGTTCTAGAGGAGATGCAAAAGTCACTGTTGATGCCCGTTGGGGTGTGAACACACGCGCTCTTCCCCGTTATGACCTTATCTCGGATAGCCGCCAGTATCTCGAAACAACCTATCAGGGTATGGTCAACGGTTATATGGGATATCAGGGCATGACCGCTCTGGAGGCTCATGTCGCTGCAAACAACAACATCTGGAGCGCTCTCGGTTATCAGACCTGGACCGTTCCCCAGGGTCAGACCCTTATCGGTTCAAACGGTAAGTTTAACCCCAATGCAACTCCCGGTTACTCGGACGGTACTCTTTACTATATCGCCGACGACTGGTTCAAAGAATCACTTACCAATGGTTTCCGTCAGGACTATAACATCTCAATATCGGGTGGTTCTGACAAAATCAACTACTATCTTTCAGCTTCATACCTCGATGATGGCGGTATTGTTGCCAACTCACACTTCAAACGTCTGTCAACTCGTGCCAATATCGAGTATCAGGCTAAAAAGTGGCTGAAAATCGGTACAAACCTTTCATATACTTATGCTGACCAAGGTTATCCCGGTGACCAGACAAGCGATGGCGATACCTCGGCCAACGTTTTCTATGTTGCCAACCTCATGGGTCCGGTTTACCCGATGTATGTCCGTAACGCCGACGGTTCTATCCAGATGGTTGAACAGTACAACCGTCCCGTTTATGACTATGGTGACGGTCAGGCCAACGGTCATGTACGCGCTTTCTCTTCAATGTCAAACCCGGCCGGTTCGCTCGCCTATGACCGTGAGGACTACCTCATGGATATTCTCGACGGTAAATGGTATGCAACCATCAATCCCATCGAAGGTCTTAACGTGACCGGTACCGTCGGTTATCGTGTCGACAACACCCGCATGCACTATCTTGCCAATAACCTTTTTGGCCAAAGCGCCAACTATGGTGGTCAGGCAATTCAGGACTCATCACGCTACCGCAACCTTTCGCTCCAGGCAATAGCTCAGTATAACCGCACCTTTGCCGACGTTCACAATGTTGGTATCATGGCCGGTTATGAAAGCCAGGACTACTATGTAGAGACTGTTACCGCTCAGGGCCAGAATCTTTACAATCCCGATAACTTCTTTGTTGACAACACCATCGACAACAAAAACGGTTATGGTAACGCCCGCACTCTTGCTCACCGCGGTATCATTGGCCGCGTAGAGTACAACTACGACACCCGCTACTATTTCATGGCTTCTATCCGCCGTGGTGCTTCATCTCGTTTCGCTCCTGAAAACCGCTGGGGTACATTCTGGTCGGCATCGATTGGCTGGGATATCGCCAAGGAGGAATTCATGCGTGACTTCAACAATGTAGATATGCTCAAATTCCGCGCCTCGTTTGGTCAGAATGGTAACGATGTGCTCGGTTCATCATCATATTATTGGTTTGCTTATGCCGACCAGTACCGTATTACCGGTGCTGATGGCGTTTGGTCAGACGGTACTCTCGCGTTCAAAGGTAACCGTGATATCACCTGGGAAAAATCAAACGCATTTAACGTAGGTGTTGACTACTCTTTCTTCCAGGGTAAGGTTGCCGGTTCGGTAGAATATTTCAATCGTCAGACCGACGATATGCTCTTCAACGTGCCTGTGACTCCGTCGCTCGGTTACTCTTCAATCCCCATGAACGTAGGTTCTATGCGTAACAACGGTTTTGAACTTGAGGTCAACTACCGTCCTATCGAAACCCGTGACATCATCTGGGATATCAACTTCAACATCACTCTTCCCTCAAACAAAGTGCTCAAACTCGAGCCTTCAATTCTCAATGAAAATGGTGAATGGATCAGCGGTAACCGTTACTTCAAGGAAGGCGAGTCGATGTACAATCTCTACCTCGTTAAATGGGGTGGTGTAGATGCCGAGAGCGGTGACGCTATGTACTGGACTTATGGTAACCTTCTCGATTCCGACGGTAACAAAATTCCTGACGGAACCGATGAAAATGGAAATACCAAATACAAACAGGGCGAATTCCTCACCAAAGACTATGACGACGCTTACAATAACAACCGTCAGGCAACCGGCAACATCATGCCTAAAGCCTACGGAGGTTTCTCGACTTCAATCAAAGCCTATGGTGTTGACTTCTCGGCAAGCTTTGCCTATCAGCTCGGTGGTAAGATTCTCGACTACACATATCAGGAACTCATGTCAAACGGGCTTGACAGCCAGGGTCGCACAACCTATGGTCAGGCTATGCACAAAGACCTTCTCAATGCATGGACTCCCGAAAATACCAATACCGATGTACCCCGTCTGACCTATCAGGATCAGTATCACAATGCGACCCGTACCTCGACCCGATTCCTCACATCAAGCAACTATCTGTCACTCACCAATGTGACACTCGGTTATACATTCCCCGAGAAGTTGATTTCAAAACTCGGTCTCAAAGAGCTCCGCATCTATGGTGCAGCCGAGAATGTGGCACTCTGGTCAAAACGTAAAGGACTTGACCCCCGACAGGGATTTGTAAGCTCGGAAAATACAACCTATTCTCCGGTACGTGCTATCTCAGGCGGTCTCCGCGTTTCATTCTAATGTCTCACGGTAATTAAGAAAGAATACAACAATGAAATATATCAACAGAATATTAGCTACAGTTATTGCCGGCGTTGCGCTGACTGGCTGTAACGACCTCGATACCGAATATCTCGGTTACTATGTGACCGAGGATCAGAAGGCCGACGTGCTGGAATCAAATCCCGAGATGGCACTTGCCGGTGTCACCGGTATCGCCGCTACCGGTAACATGTACGGTTCAGTTTATGATGATGCTCACTTTGACTTCGGTTATCCCGCTATCATGCTCGGCCTTGATATGCAGGGTAACGACATGCTTCAACCCGACGTGAGCTACGGTGTTCACTTCAACTACTGGTACCGCTACACATCGCCTACAAATACAGGTATTCCTACCAACATGATGTGGCGCATCATGTATAAGATGATTTTCTCGTCCAATGCCGTTCTCTCTACAATCTCGAGCGACACTGAAAATGAAACACTTCAGTTCTATCGTGCCCAGGCTCTCGGTTTCCGCGCATTTTGCTACTGGAACCTTATCCAGACCTATCAGTTTAACTATGTAGGTAACGAATCGGCTGCCGGTGTACCTATCATCACTGAAGAAAACCAGCTCGAAGCCGCCACAAACGGTTGTGCCCGTAACACGGTTCAGGAAGTCTATGACCGTATTCTTGATGACCTCAATGAGGCTGTGACTCTCTCGCAAGCGAGCGGTCTCACCGCCGAACAGCTCATGGAGAGCAAGCCCAAGCGTCTTCTCAACATAGATGCCCTCTATGGTCTCCGTGCTCGTGTTTATCTTACAATGCACAAATATGCCGAGGCTGCCAATGATGCCCGTTCGGCTATCCAGGCATCAACCCATACTCCGCTCACCATTGCCCAGGCTTCGGTCCCCGGTTTCAATGACATCAGCGCCAACAACTGGATGTGGGGTGTGGCTGTGGCCGAGACCGACCGTGTAGTAACCACCGGTATCTGTAACTTCCCCTCGATGAGTTGCTCGTTTGCCTATGGTTATATAACTGTAGGTGCATGGAAAATCGGTTCGCGTAACATGGTTGAGGCTCTTCCTCTCACCGACGTGCGTCGCGGATGGTTCCTTGATGAAAACTTTGAGTCTCCCATCCTCACCGACCGCCAGACAGCTTACCTCCAGAGCTACGGTACCAGCGGTTCGGATACCTCGATTTATCCTTACCTCAACGTTAAGTTTGATTCATATCAGAGCATTCTCAGCCAGTCGACCAACGCAAGCGACATTCCTTTGATGCGTATCGAGGAGATGTACTACATCCTTGCCGAGGGATTGGCCATGAGCGGAAATACAACCGAAGCTCTCTCGGTTCTCACCGACTTTGAGACTAAATATCGCAATCCCGAATTCTCAACTCGTGCCACTACACCCGCCGAGATTCAGGAACTCGTCTACAGCCGTCGTCGCGTCGAGCTTTGGGGCGAAGGTCTCAGCTATTTTGACCTCCAGCGTCTCAACAAGACAATTGACCGTCGCAATGACAACTTCCCCGATGCCGTTACCTATGTGATCCCGGCCAACGATGATATCCGCATCTACGTTATTCCGCAGCGCGAGACAACAGCCAACAAGCTGATTTCGGTTGATGAGGCTAACCCCGCAGGTGTATCACCGCTTCCCCAGAAATAACGACAGGTTAATAAAACAGTCATTTCTCCTCTCTCTCAAACTATTCATTAACTGAATAAATCAAACTGAAACAATGAAAATTTTCAAATCATCACTCTTAGCATTGCTCGCTGTTGCAGCCGCGGCAATGACATCGTGCAGCGATGACAACAATTATACAGCCGGCGTTGAAAGCGACGGTGCGTATTTCGGTGAGTCGGCATCGAAGATCGAGTTCAGCATTGACGAGACTTCGTTCCCCGTTACCGTGAGCCGTACATCGGCCCAGGTTGACGCGACCGTGTCTATTACAGCTGTCGATGAATCGGGCCTGTTTACCGTGCCCACCTCGGCTACATTTAACGGTAACGAGCTGACAACTACAATCAATATCAGCTATAATCCCGACGATATCGAGCAGGATGTAAACTATCCCATCACTCTGTCGGTGAGCCCTTCAACTGAATATGGCTATGCTACATATTCGTTTACAGCCGTTTCACCGTCGCCGTGGACAAGTATTGGTAAATGTACTTATACCGATGACTTTATAAGCACTTTCTATAATGTTCCCAATACCCCCTATCAGGTAGAGATTCAGCAAAACGACCTTACTCCAGGTCTTTACCGACTTGTAAATCCTTATGGAAAAGGATATCCTTATAATGAGCCCGGTGATTATGATACATCAAGCGATTATTATATGGTTATCGATGCTACTAACCCCGACCGTGTTGTTGTTGAACGATTCCTTTCGGGAATGGATTGGGGTGAAGGTGAGTTCATGATGTGGTCATTTGCCGGCTACTATCTCAACCGTGGCATGTCGCCCGACGATGTGGATGCTAAAGGTTATTACGGTACTCTTGAAAACGGTATTATCACCTGGCCCAAAGGTACTCTTTTTGTAGGTCTTCCCGGAGATAACGGTTATAGTCTGTATCCGGCCAATAATAACGGAGCTGCCCGTATCGTTATGCCCGGTGTTGTGCTCAGCGACTATTCGGCCCAGGTTGACTATGCCGGCCGCAAAGTCGATGTAGATGAAAACAATCTCCTCACAGCTGATGTTACTCTTGGCGATGATGTAGCCAAAGCGCGTGTTGCAGCTGTGCTGGGGCAGGATATCGAAGCTATCGCCGAGGGTATTATCGACGGAACAATTGAGTCGGTTGAAATCACTGCTTCAGGTGTTGTAGAGCTTCCCATCGACAAGGCTGACGGAATCTATACAATTATGGTCGTTACCTATGACGACTCGGGCGATGTTCAGGAATTTGGATATGATTTTGTTGAAATCTCATTCTCGGGCAAGCAGTGGAAAGAAGTAGGTAGCGCTGAGATTCTGGATGGTTGGATTATCCCGCTTTTTGATGTAGATCCCTCTGATTATATATGGTATGCTTCAGTTGAAGAAAATCAGGAAACTCCCGGAATTTATCGCATCGTCAACATGTATGGCGGAGACTTTGTCGATGCCGGTTCAATGCTTCCCGGTATCTACAATATTCAGATTAATGCGGTTGACAAGTCTTTTGTATATGTCCAGCCCCAGCAAACCGGTCTTGACGAAGGTTTTGGTAACATCACAATCGCCGACCTTCCCGGTTACTATGTGAGCCGCGGTCTTACTCAGGCTGAGATTATTTCCCGTCTCGATGATGAAGACTACAGTACAGCATCGGTTGACAGCGATGGCAATCTTGTTATCTCAATCAATGCTTGTATGACATGGCTTTCCGGTACTCCGTCATTTATCGGCTCTTCAAAAATTACAATCGAAACCGGTGATGGTACAGCAGCCAAGAGTGTTTCACGACCCTTGTCTCGCTCGTCAATGTCGGCAAGTGAACTTCAGTGGCGTCTCGGCAATCATGCCATCTTCAACACAACCCGTGTGAAACGTGCTGAAAAATTCCTCAACGCAGTAGCAAAGTATTAATAAAAACAGCTATCTGATAACGACAGCGTCCCCCGCTCTCAGGTGAGTAGGGGACGCTTTTTATATACATATTAGTCTTAATTATAACAATGAAATCACTACATGCCAGAGGCATGTCCCTGCATCGACTAAAAAAAGCGACGTGTCAAAATGTGACACGCCGCCAGTTATCGGTCTTATAAATCCTAATTTGATTAGATTCCGAGGTCTTTCTTTACAGTTTCAATCTTGGCATCGGCATCGGCGATGGCGCGGTCATAGTCGGCAGCATCGGCGAGTTTGCCTTTAACCTCGATGTAGAATTTGATTTTGGGTTCGGTTCCCGAGGGACGGATTGAAACTTTAGAGCCATCCTCAGTGAAATACTGGAGCACGTTTGAGGTCACGGGCATGTCCATTTTGACGGTTTTACCTGTAGCGACATCGGTTAGATTGAGGTCGGCATAGTCCTTGATGATTGTGATGGGGCTTCCACCGAGCGATTTGGGCGGATTGGCGCGGAATGCTTTCATCATAGCCTGGATTTCTTCAGCACCCGATTTGCCGGGACGTACAACCGAAATACCGGCTTCGCGCGAGAAGCCGTATTTGAGGTAGATTTCCTGAAGCAATCCGAGGAAGTCGAGACCGCGGTCTTTGGCCCATGCGGCGGCTTCGGCCATGAGAGAGATAGCTGAAACGGCATCTTTGTCGCGAACAAATGTCTCGGCAAGGAATCCGTAGCTCTCTTCACATCCGCCAAGATAGCGGCCGGTTTCTTCGTTGTCGCGAATAACCGAGGCAATCCATTTGAAGCCGGTGTAGCAGTCAAACATCTTGATTTTGTTGGCGTCGGCGATGGCTTTGATTGTTTCGGTGGTAACAATTGTTTTCACGATGTATTCCGAGCCGTTGAGGTGACCGAGTTCGGCATTGCGGGTCATCAGATAGTAAAGAAGAATCATACCAATCTGGTTACCGTTTATGAGGACATACTCACCCTTGCTGTCGCGGAGTACACAACCGATGCGGTCGGCGTCGGGGTCTGAGGCCATCACGAGATCAGCCTGTACTTCTTTGGCTTTGGCGATTGCCATAGCCATAGCGGGAGCGTTTTCGGGGTTGGGCGAATCAACAGTGGGGAAGTTGCCGTCGGTGATGTCCTGTTCGGGCACGTTGATGATGTTGGTGAAACCGTAGTTGCGGAGTGACTGAGGAATCAATTTTACACCGGTACCGTGGATAGGAGTGTAGACAATCTTGAGGTCGGCATGGCGTTTGATAGCTTCGGGGCTGAGCGAAAGTCCCTTGATATCGGCGAGATAATCAGCGTCAATTTTGTCACCGATAATCTCGATGAGGTCGGGATTACCCTCAAATTTCACATCTTTAACGCTCTTGATGGCGTTGACGTGGTTGATGATGTTGGTATCGTGGGGCGCGATAATCTGGGCACCGTCACTCCAATAGGCCTTGTAGCCGTTATATTCTTTGGGGTTGTGAGAGGCTGTGATGTTGACACCGCTCTGACATCCATAGTAACGGATGGCATAAGAAAGTTCGGGCGTTGGGCGGAAGCTGTCAAAGAGATAAACTTTGATTCCGTTGGCCGAGAAGATGTTGGCGACGATTTCGGCAAACTCGCGAGAGTTGTTGCGCACGTCATGACCGACAGCGACACTGATTTGGGGCAGGTCGGCAAAAGCCTCTTTGAGGTAGTTGGCGAGACCCTGGGTTGCAGCGCCGACAGTATAACGGTTCATGCGGTTTGAACCCACGCCCATGATGCCGCGGAGACCACCAGTACCAAACTCAAGGTCGCGGTAAAACGACTCGATGAGCTCCGACTTGTCGTCGGCTTCGATAAGTTTTTTTACTTCACGACGAGTTTCGTCGTCATATCCATCACTGAGCCATTCAGTAGCTTTGGCTGTAACGGCTTTCAAGAGTTCTTCATTGTTTGCCATACGCGATATTTTGTTGTATGTTCGGTTATGTATAGTGTTTTTTATTTAATTTTAATGAATAAACAAAGGTAAAGTTTTTAATTGCCTATTGCAAATTTTTTTACCACATTTTTAATTTTATCCAGTCAAACATGAGGTCGTAGACCGGTTTGGTAACCTGGGGAGCCGACAGGAAAATGTCGTGAAGACCGCCGTTGACTGTAAAAATAGTAACTTCACTACCAAGCATCGCGCCGTCGCGGTTGATATCCTGCACGTCGAGAACACAGTCGGCGCTATCGCTTTCAGGAATCCAGTCGGGCGAATTAACTGAGCGGGCCGAGTGAATCAGCAAAATCGGTACACCAATAGGAAACATCATGGCGTGAAGAGTGTGCTGGGCCGTATTGATTGCGTTGATCCATCCGGCATCGACATCGGGGGAGTGCTCGAGCTTGAGCGATGTGTCATAGTTCCATCGCCCGTGATATTTTTTCAACAGACTTTGTGCATAAGCATTGCCTCCGCCTTGACTTATCCTGAAATCGGGAGCAAACGTGGCAAGTGTACAAACCGCGGGCACGCCAAAGTTCTCGTTAAATTTTGAAAGATTCCAGTCAAGAAACGGACTGTTGAGAATGAGTTGGCGCACCATAGGCGATGGTTTCACTGCCATATAGAGCGATGTTGTCAATCCTCCGGTAGAGTGTCCCATTAAGATGACTTTTGAGTATCCGTCTTCGGTGATAACACTTAGAGCCGAGTCGATATCCTGAAAATATTCTCTGATGTTGCGTACCTGAAACATCTTTTGTCCCGGCAAGATTGAACGGCCATACTTACGCAAGTCAACGGCATAGAACGAGTAACCTTGATCAACAAAGTTGTCGGCTTCCTCACTTTGAAAAAAGTAGTCGTTGAATCCGTGGACATAAAGCACGGCGACATCTGACGGCCGGGGGGCCTGTTTACGGATAACTGTCGATATTACCGGACCGGCATAGTCGGCAGGTTGATTAATGACAGTGTATTGAAAGCCGGGTGCGTGAATGAGCGTGTCGGGTTGCCATGTGCGCCCCAGAGCGGGGATGACGGCACACAGCAACAATGTCAGTGACAGGACTATTTTGAATTTTGGCATCGGTAGTTGGGGTTGTTTCAGATTACTTCGAGGTTAGCGTCAAGGCGCTGACGCACCCCCTCATATATCATAACACCGGCGGCTACCGAAACGTTCAGCGAACCTATCTTGCCAAACTGTGGAATGGCCACAAGTGTATCGGCCTGGCGCAGGACTTCGGATGAGATACCGACATCTTCCGAGCCCATCACGATGGCTACAGGAACCGTAAAATCGGCCTGAGTATAGTTGATTTCGGCTTTCTCGGTGGCGGCGATAATCTGATATCCGTTTTCTTTTAGAAATTTGACCGCACCAAGAATTGAACGTTCGCGACAGACTGGCAGATGAAGCAGCGCTCCGGCCGAGGTCTTGACCGCATCGGCGTTGACCGACACACTGTCACGCTCCGGAATGACGATAGCATCGACTCCTGCACATTCACATGTGCGGGCAATGGCGCCGAAGTTGCGGACGTCGGTCAGTCCGTCAAGTAAAACCATGAAAGGTAGCCGGCCTTCTTCATATAGCATAGGAACGATATTGTCAAGGCGGTGATAGGTCACGGCCGACAGCATGGCTACAACCCCCTGATGATTTTTACGGGTGATGCGGTTGATGCGCTCGACGGGGACGCGACGGGTAACGATACCGTATTGTTTGATGAGAGCAAAGAGCTCGTTGGCAAGGTCACCGCCGAGGTCTTTCTTGACCATGACACAGTCAATATCACGACCGGCCTCGATGGCCTCCATAACGGCGCGTATGCCAAAAATATAGTCAGATTTTTCCATAAATATCTTGAGCTGAAAACGTATGGTGTTGAATGTTAATTCTTTGATGAGGAAATGATAGATCGGGCGGCGGCGAGCGCTGCGGGGTCGGAGGTAGAGCCGCTGAGCATCATGGCGAGTTCGGCAACACGGCCTTGGTCGTCGAGACGACATATACGGGTATTGGTCGATGTGTCGTTGTCTTCCTTGAATACCTTGAAATGGGCATTGCCTTTGGCTGCGACTTGCGGGAGGTGAGTGATGGCGATTACCTGGATGTTGTCGGCGATCAGTTTCATGAGTTCGCCCATACGGTTGGCTATGTCGCCCGAAACACCGGTGTCAACCTCGTCAAAAATAATCGAGGGTAATTCCATCTTGTCGGCTACGATTGATTTGATCGAGAGCATGATGCGCGAAATCTCGCCACCCGATGCGGTCTTGCCTACGGGGAGGGGCGTCTGGTTCTTGTTGAATGCAAAAAGAAACTCGACTGCATCGATACCTGTAGGACTCATGTCGGCATCGGTCACCTGAATGACAACATTGAGATTTTTCATTCCGAGGGGCAGTGCGCGCTGTCGTAGTATCTCGGCAAACGACGATGCTTCGTTGTGACGGGCTTCTGAAATCTCGCGAGCCATTTCAAGCGCATAAGATTTGGCCCGGCGGGCGTTGGCTTCAAGTTGATGGAGAGTGTCATCGGCGTTGTCGATTGTGGTTATGCGTGATCGGAGTGATTTAGCAATCTCGATGAGCTCGTCCGATGTCGAAACATGGTGGCGGCGTTCAAGGTCATAGATGTCGTTGAGACGGTTCTCTATTTCCTCGAGTCGGGCCGGGTCGGCGTTAAGGCCCGATTCATAGTCGGCAAAGGTGTCGGATATGTCGCGTACCTCTACGCGCACGGCTTCAAGACGCTCGACGAGCGAGTCGGCTTCTTCAATGACACCGCTGAGTTGTTGGGCTGCCTGAACGGCTTCTTTCAGTCGTGATAAAGCCGACGGACTCGATCCCGAGAGAGCTTCGGTGACCTCGTCGAGCGAGTGTTTTACGTCGGTCATGTTGGCAAGCAGCTCGCGTTCGCGTTCAAGTTCCTCCTGCTCGCCGGGGAGTAGATTCATTTTGTCTATTTTCTCAAGCTGGTAGCGTATGAATTCCTCGTCGGCGTTGGCTTTTTCAATTTCACGACGAGCGGTGACAAACTCTTTTACCGACTTGCGGAACGCATGATAGCGTTTTTCATATTCTTCAAGACGGCCGGCGTTCCCGGCGAGAACGTCAAGGATACGCAACTGATATGGTGGCGATGCAAGCAGCAGATTTTGGTGCTGGGAGTGGATGTCAACGAGCGTAAGAGCTACATATTTGAGCTTGTCGAGGTTGACAGGTGAGTCATTGATGAAAGCGCGTGAGCGTCCGTTGGGTGATATTTCGCGACGCAGTATGCACTGTGAGTCGTCCCACTCTATGTCGTTATCAATGCAATATTGACGCAGTTCAGGACGATTGCCTACCGAAAACGATGCCTCGATAACCGATTTTGAATCGTGGTCGCTGACAACGCGGGAGTCGGCGCGTTCGCCCATCAACAATGAAAGCGCTCCGAGCATAATAGATTTTCCTGCACCGGTCTCGCCTGTGATTATATTAAGACCCGGGTCAAACGTGATATCGACCCGGTCGATGAGAGCATAATTGGATATATGTAGGTTTTCAATCATAGTCAAAATTGAATTGTCGTGTTGGATAGATATCGCCGAGAATCTTTACTGAAGCGTCGCGGGTGTCGTGAGATGCTTTGGAGTAGATACCTTGCAGTTCGTCAAGTTTTGTCTCACCAAACAGTTTAAGAAATACCGACATCGGAGCGGCCTGCATTATCGAAGGAAGCGTGGCGACGGCTTGGTTGACCGATTGTACTGCCTTGGGCATTGATATCGACATGCGGTCAAGTCCGAGACGGTGATAGGTATAGATGAGCGAGGCAATGTTCCCGGCTACGGCCGGAGATGTGATTGAGTTGATGAGGGAACCTCGGTTGTCAGATGTCGAAAAACAGTCCCAACCTTGACTTCCTGACGATGAACGGCCGGTTGCAATTGTTTCGGCGGTCGATAGATATTGATTGCCACCTGATGGAGAAAACGAGTTGAAATCAAGTCCAAGAATCAGGTAGGCATAGAAGTCGAGAATCGAGGCGAGCTCGCTATCGTTGTCGGCCGGGCGGAAGTCGAGAGACTCGCCGCGCGAATAATCGAAACTGATGTCATTGTCCCTGAAATTGAGCATTGTTGTCATGTAGGACGACCCATAAACAGGACGGGTCGATTGAACGCTCAAGCGTCCTTTGACACGGTCCGAGTCAAAATCGGTGACTTCAAGAAGAAAATTGCAGGCAATTCGTTCGCCTGGTGCAAATGTCGTGTTGGTAAACCTGTTATCATTAAGATAGCGGCTTATCGTTTCTTCAAGACGGGTGAAGTAGTCGTCATCGGTTGCTCCGAGTCGGTCGGTGGTGACCGTCACTTTACACTGCAGTTCGGCCGCCTGCGACATGAAAAGTGTCGCAAACGCGGCAAACAACAGCAGGACTGACACCCTTTTCATGGCGGGGTATACTGTTATTTAAGACACCTGACGATTGAGTCAAAAATGTCGGATGCAACCTGGGGTTTGGACTTCAGATCGTATGTAACCGACATACCTTCACCGGTAAAGATCGTGACTTTGTTGGTGTCGGTGCCAAAGCCGGCTCCTTTGTCTCTGAGAGAGTTGAGCACAATCATGTCGAGATTTTTGCGGTGCATCTTTTCACGTGCGTTCGATTGCTCGCTGTCGGTTTCGAGAGCAAAGCCTACAAGAAATTGTCCGGGCTGTTTTTCTCGACCGAGCGTGGCGGCAATGTCGGGATTCTTCACAAGGTGGATTACCGGAATCTCATCTTTTTCACGTTTGATTTTTGAGTCGGTATAATGGTCGGGTGCATAATCGGCCACGGCCGCACACATGATTGCAATATCGGTGTCGGCAAAGACCGTCTGAGCGGCTTCAAGCATCTGGCGTGCGGTTTGAACCGGTATTATTTTAATGTCGGAGTCCTGAGGCTTGACTGCCACCGGGCCGCTTACGACGGTGACCGACGCACCACGACGGGCGGCCTCGTCGGCGAGAGCATATCCCATTTTGCCGGTCGAGTAGTTACCAATGAAACGGACGGGGTCGATTTTCTCGTAGGTGGGTCCGGCTGTAATAATAACTTTTTTACCTGCAAGGTCTTTTGGTACAAAAAAGTTTGAAAGTACCTGTACTATTTTTTCAGGCTCCTCCATGCGGCCTTTGCCTACAAGGTGACTGGCAAGCTCCCCTTCGGCCGGCTCAATGATATGGTTGCCATAGCTTTTGAGTAGCTCAAGATTGCGGCGTGTCGACGGGTGAGCCATCATGTCGAGGTCCATTGCCGGGGCTACAAAGACCGGAGCTTTGGCCGACAGATAGGTGGTCACAAGCATGTTGTCGGCAACACCATTGGCCATCTTTCCGATAGTCGATGCTGTCGCCGGAGCTATAATCATGGCATCGGCCCATAATCCGAGATCGACATGACTGTTCCACTGGCCGGTGTTGGCGGTGAAAAACTCACTTATGACCGGTTTGCCGCTGAGTGTCGAGAAGGTGAGGGGAGCCACAAACTGTTTGGCTGCGGGGGTCATGATAACCTGTACCTCGGCTCCGGCCTTGACAAGCAGGCGCGTCAGTATAGCCGATTTGTAGGCGGCTATGCCACCGGTGACGCCAAGAATGATATGTTTACCTTTTAACATGAAAGATTCTGAATAATTTAAAGCTGACCGAGTTTCAGTTTTGTGAATGCGCGTTTGGTGTCGTGGGTAAAGTCACCCTGCATTATCCAACCATAATAGCCGGGGTCGGAATTCAGCACTTTTTTTGCAAGCAGACCTTTGTATTTACCAAAGTTGATGAGAATTTCGCCTTTCTCGTTGCGGACGAGTCGTCCGGCAAGGTCTACATTATTGGTCTGGGAAGAGAATTCGGATAGATAGGCTATGTCGTTGGGCAGGTCGTCATACCTGTCGAGCTGAGCCATCAGCACCTCGTAGGTGGCCCGGGTATCGGCGTTGGCCGAGTGGGCATTCTCGATTTCCTTGCCACAGTAAAAGCGGTAGGCGGCAACAAGTGTGCGCTGTTCCTTACGGTGGAAAATGTTCTGGACATCGACAAAGCGTGCGTGAGAAAAGTCAAAATCGACATCGGCACGGGCAAATTCCTCGGCAAGCATCGGAATGTCAAAACGATTTGAGTTATAACCGGCTATATCGCATCCGCGAAACACCTTGGCGAGCTCGGGAGCGAGTGCCTTGAATGTTTTTTTGTCGGCGACATCAGCGTCGGTAATATGGTGAACGGCTGTCGACTCGGGCGGAATGGGCATCTCCGGATTGACGCGAAATTCGGCTGTAGTTTCTGTGCCGTCGGGGTTTACCTTGATGTATGAAATCTCGATTATGCGGTCACGCGAAATGTTGATACCGGTTGTCTCGAGATCAAAAAAGATGATGGGTTTCGTAAGTTTTAGCTTCATCTTAAAGCTGATTAGAATTCAGTAACGGTCATTGGCATCAACAGCATGAGCAGATCGCTGTCGGGTTTGTCTTCAGAGGGGAGGAACACGCCCGGAAGTGAGGGGTCGCTGAGGTTGATGACTATTTCTGATGTGCTGAGAGTGTTGAAAATCTCTATGAGATAGGG
>JAIDNJ010000012.1 GCA_029063895.1 Muribaculaceae bacterium
TGGCAATTTCATCAACAGGTGGAATTCTTGACCATAATGTTGAGAGAATAAAATCCACATTATCAATTCTCACTACCTTATTGTGATAATAACCGACATTCGGTAGAAACATCTTTTGCCAGCTCTCACCTTGTGCAGCTATATCTCCGTTGTTGTAATATTCATGATTACCAGCAACCATCAATACCTGACGGTAGTTTTCAGAAGCCCACTTCCAGAATCTTAGATTTGGAATTGTCGTGTCAACGAGATACCCAACATCGCCGGCAATGACAAGTACATCACCTGCTACCTCCAGCGGCAGTGATTTCATGAAGCGCATATTATCATGAAACTCCATGTGCAGATCCGAACAATACTGTATCTTCATCAATAAAACGGGTTTCTTATATAACATAAAGTTACGGCATATATTTGAATCTGCCGAACATTTTTGCCGTGAAATTCCTTTATCGATAGTTATAAACTTTATTACCGTCGTAATTATTACCACAGTGACAAAGTTTTTCAGTCTATTTTACTGTGATTTTGGTAGAATATTTTGCAGGTTGGAGAATCTTGAGTTACTTTATAAGTGTCATTTAGCTGAATATTAACCCGTATTTTGAGGCTTAAATATCATTATAGTGACACTAACAAATAAATCCTTACCTACACCTGATATAATCCGAAATCTCGGTTTGAGATTCCGAGATTACAGGATGCGGCTGATGATGACGCGTAAAGAAGTATCAGTAGCAGCAAGGGTAGGTATGACCACTCTTTATAAATTTGAGTCCGGTAACATGACTGATATTTCGTTTGGCACTGTGATACGTTTACTAAGAGCAATCGGAATGGTTGAAAACTGGTATGCGTTACTACCTGAGTTACCTGAATCGCCATATATGTATTACGACAATGACAAGAAAATTCAGCGAGTACGACATTCTTCCAAAAAGTAAATTTTGAGGTTCTAAATTGTCGGAGTTTATTTTTGCCGATTGTGGGATTTTTACTAATTTTGTTATCTGAAACACGAACCTACTGGTACAAGTGTGATATCCGAAAACCCTGATTGCAAGCTAATTGCATTTGTCTTGCTTAAATTTTCAGTAAATGCGTTGAAAATGAGCAATTTAAGGGCATAATATTTGTACATTATAAGGCGTTAAAACGCTGTTTGTTAGCTTTTTATGCAGTCTGCATCGCGAATGGCAAACCGGACGCTGGCAACAGGACATCGCTTACCACGACTCCCTTATCCATGCCCTCTCCCTCGACCGCCTGAAACACCTCCACGAAGACAGATAACACCCAAAGCAGCTCTACACCCGACAAAATCTAGAGTATATCTGTTGAGAGTAGAATTTTTCCACTTTTTTCTCTGTTTGGGAAAAAAATATTATTTTTGCATTCGAATCATTGTATTCATACTTGGAGATAATGATGTTCGTTATTCGATAGGGCATGAACATAACAAAGTCAACAGAGCCTCGAAATGGTTCGTCGGTTAATGGGACTGACGACCGCGAAGCGTGCACAAAATCTTGGATAGCTCTATATACTCGACCCAGGAGTGAGAAAAAAGTCAGGGATTATCTTAACAGCATAGGTATAGAAAATTACCTCCCGGTCCAATATCAATTAAGACAGTGGTCAGATAGAAAGAAGTTGGTAGAGGTTGTGGTCATTCCTATGGTAATTTTTGTAACCATTGAGAGGTCCGGAACTTTTAGTATTCCACCTAATCCACTGATAATCAAACCATTATATCAAATAGGGGGGGGTAAAAAACCTGCTATCATTCCCGATAGCCAAATAGAGCGACTCAAGTTTATTCTGGGGCAGTCAGACTATCCTGTAACTTTCGATTCAACGATTTTTAAGGTTAATGATAAGGTTCGGGTAGTCAGAGGACCTTTGATGGGTTTAACAGGAGAGATTGTAAACTGTGATGACATATATTTAGAGCTCGCTGTACCCATTGGTATCAGAGGAGCCGCCAGGTTAAATATTGAGAAAATTAATGTTGAAGTGTTTTAACATTAGATATGTAACACATTAGCTAACTATATAAATTAAATCAATCAAGAACAATGAAACATCGGTTTTTAATGTTAATTGCTGTCCTCTGCCTATTCGGGGTTAAGGCTCACTCTCAGGCAGCTGGAATTGAGAATCCCGGGCAAGCTTTCCAGATATCAGCTTTTGCAGGAGCCAACAGTCAGACATCTAAGGATTTTGGTGTCGAGGGCGTATGGAAGAAGAATATCCATCCAGACCTCTTCATCAACTGCGGTCTTTCTCTTGGATTGGACTATACCAATAAAATCAACAAGTACACCAATACCCGCAATATGTTTGAGGTTGGGGTTCCGGTTCAGTTAGAATGGAGCCGGCTCTCATTTGGCAAAAGCTCATTCTATGGGCTTGTTGGTTTTTCGCCAATATTTTACTCGACTCTGAGTGCAAAGACCTGGAGCGACTCAACGCACGAAAATATAAATGACAAGAAAAAATCAGGTTGCCTGTTCTCTCCGACGATTGAGGCCGGCGGTAATATTCCCTTCCGGAACACCCTTGTCCGCATTGGTGTTTTCTTTAAATCGAAACTTAACTGCACTCCTGACGGATATAACGTATACCGTCGCGTAGGTGGTTTGAACTTCATCGGTCTTAAGGCCGGTGTCATCTTCTGATGGTGTCTTAATTGCTTCATATCCGAAATAATACGTCAACATCACTCATTGCCAAAAACGTTCTGATACTTTATTTCAGAATGTTTTTGGTAATGGGCGTTTCGCTTTATACTTCGCGAATAGTTCTGGGGCAACTTGGCGCGATTGATTATGGTATATACGGCGTCGTCGGTGGCATAATTGTGATGCTGTCGTTCCTTAACGGAGCGATGTCTATGTCCTCCGTTCGCTTTCTATCTTTCGCCCTGGGAAGGGATGATACGGAGGGAGCGGGCCGGATATTCCGCACGGCAATAGCCATTCACGTTATCCTGTCGCTGATAGTAGTGCTGTTAGCTGAAACAGTCGGCCTGTGGTTTCTGAATCATTATATGAAGATTCCCCCCGATCAGCTTACGGCTGCCAACTGGGTGTTTCAATGTGCTACTGTTTCTTTTGTATTTTCAATTCTCAGGACTCCGCTCAGTGCCGTAGTTAAAGCTCGTGAAAGGATGGAGGTATTTGCTATCCTGAGCGTTTTGGAAGTTGTGATGAAACTGATGGTTGCGCTATCCTTGACTTTCTTATTGGCAAATAAACTTGAGGTGTATGCTCTTCTTAATTTGGCAACGGTCGTCATTATGACTGTAGCCAATCTGCTCTACTGTCGGCGCTGCTTCCCTGAGTGTCAGTCAATCCGTGCGACATTTGATAAAGAGTTGTTTCTCCCTATGGCGAAATTCATGTCTTGGAGCTCGTTCGGTTCATTCTCATGGGTCGGAAAAACTCAGGGTTGCAACATTTTGCTGAATATCTTCTTCGGGCCTGTGGTCAATGCCGCCTACGGGATTTCATCTCAGGTAAATACAGCCATCAACGGTTTTGTGCAGAACTTCAATACTGCAATCAATCCTCAGATAACCAAAACCTATTCAGTCAACGATTTCAAGCAAACCGAACGGCTCATTATATACGGGAGTAAATTTTCATTTTACCTGCTGCTGATATTGTCATTTCCAATTTTGATGGCCACCGAACCTATCCTCAAATTTTGGCTTGGCAACTATCCGGCCTATACCCCGGCATTCGTTCAATTAGTGCTGATAATCTCACAGGTTGAAAGTTTCACCTATTGTATAGGCGCCGGAGTTAGAGCAACCGGCAAGGTGAAGATTTATGAGATAGCGGTTGGAGGCATTCAATTGCTCAGTCTACCCATTTCTTATATACTTTTGAGCTATGGAATGGCTCCTCAATCGGTCTTTGTCGTGATTGCTCTGCTTTCAATCGTAGCGTTACTTGTCAGATTGTGGATTCTTAAAATATATATACCTGAAATTTCCATTTTCAGAATTTTACAATCGGTCTTTATACCATCCGGATTGCTTGCAATAATATGTGCCCTGCTTTACGCCGGCTATAGACATCGGGAATTGACCCAAACCATCAATCCGATAATTACCATAGTGGGAAGTATTCTGATTGTATTCATTTTGGAGATTGTAATCGGGCTGAACGCCAAGGAACGTAAAATCATCTATCAAACTGTGGTCAAAAGGATAGGTTGATATGCGACGAGATTTATTCATCATTGTGGTTGTGTTAATGACCTCCGTCCTATACTCGTGCAGCAGAGGTCACAGGAGTGAGAACGAGAAAAGTAACAAAGTTGTTCATCTTAGCCTCGATGATGTTGAGGTAATAGGCGATCTGATAAGGCATCAGCAGGATTATGACTCCCTGTTCCAACATCCTTTCATGGCTTTCCTGAAGGAATTACATCGCGAACATGGTGTGCGCATCACACTCTACACATATGAATATTTCGGTGACGGTAATAGCTACACGAGCATTGAGGATATGCCGCTGAAATACAAAAGAGATTTCCGGAAAGTATCTGAATGGCTAAGAATAGGTTTTCACAGCCCGCGGGCCAAGTTTGACAGTCTCGTCACAGTAGCGGAATTCAGGGATTCATATAGTCATGTAAACAAGGCCATTGCTCAATTTGCCGATTCGTCAATGGTAGCCTTTACGCTAAGGCTCCACTATTTCTTTGCGCCTGATTCGCTTTTAAACGCCTTGACCGGTGTAAGGACTCTTCTTTGCGCCGACGATAGTAGCCGCTCATCATATAATCTCACGCCGTCGGAAGTCAAGACCGTAGCGAAAGGTGAGAGGATTAAAAAAGACGAAATCTCCTACAGAAGAACCGACCTGAGAATTGACGATAATTTCCGGGTGATCCGTGATTTAAAACGCCTTGAGACTGCCGACACACTCGTGGTGTTCACCCACGAGTGGAAGCTATGGCATCGTCCTGAAAATGATGACCGCCGAAGTGTAGCCGGGAAGATAAAAGTTAGTATAGGAGAAGGTGTCAATAGAAAATTATTTAAAGAAACTGTTAAACGTCTCAATGAATCAGGATATGACTTCTCATTCCTCGAATAAAGACAGATTAAAAAGATTTTTTGACATTTCTGTGCCGGTGACAACGTGCAATCTTCAATGCAGTTATTGCTATCTAACTCTCCATCATTGCACGTCGTCAGAGGTTAAACCGCTTAGCTATAGCCTTTCGCATATCCGCATGGCACTTTCACGCGAGCGCTTAGGAGGAACATGTTTACTTAACTTATGTGGACAGGGTGAAACGCTGCTGGCCCCATACATTGTAGACCTGACGCGTGAATTACTTGAAGAGGGACACTATGTCATGATTGTCACAAACGGGTTGCTGACCAAGCGTATGAGGGCATTGGCAGAAGATATTCCTTTTGAATTGCGAAAGCATTTGATGCTCAAGATTTCCTTCCATTTTATGGAGCTAAAGTCGAAAGGACTTCTTGATAAATATTTTGCCAACATGCGCCTCATAGAACGTAGCGGCATTTCCTTTACAGTGGAAATGACACCTTCCGATGACGAAATTCCATATATTCAAGAAATTAAGGAATTATGCCTCAAAAACCTCGGAGCACTTTGCCATATCACGGTGGCGCGAGATGTCAGCAAACCCGAGATTCCGATACTTTCCGCACTCTCGCGCGAGGAGTATATCAAAGTGTGGGAGCAGTTTGATTCCCCTCTGTTTGATTTTAAGATGAAGATTTTCGGAGAACTCCGGAAAGAGTTTTGCTACAACGGGCTTTGGGGTGGATGTATCAATCTGGAAAACGGTTCTCTTTCGCAATGTTACCGTTTAAGATCCACAAAATTTTTTGATAATCCATTGTCACCTATTGATTTTTGCCCGATAGGAAAATGTGAAAATGCTCATTGTTATAACGGACACTCATGGCTTACATTAGGGATGATACCCGAACTCGTTACTCCAACATATCTGGAGATGCGCGACCGCATCACTACCGGTGGACGCCACTGGGTAGGCGAGGAAATGCGTCAATTCCTCAGCATGAAGCTCGCGGAAAATAATGAAACGCTGTCGCCTGAGGCTAAACGGCGAGCCTTGCGCAAGAATCGCACTAATCAATTGGCTTATTCTGTCCGACGCTTAATTTATTTAATTGTAAATGGAAAATGGAGTGTTTTGAGAACAAAATTTCAGAGCTTCGTCAAATAATAGCGCGGCAGCTTAAGCCACTCTTAAATGAGCGGGTTATTATTGCCGATGCTCCATATTATGATAACATCGGCGACATACTCATCTGGCAAGGCACGATGGATTTCCTCAATGAAAATGGTGTCAAACTCCTGAGGAACTACGGCGCGGGATTCTTTCCTTTTCCTCCGCTTGATAAGGATGTCACGATCATATTGACTGGCGGAGGCAACTTCGGAGACTTATGGCGGACACTTCAGGATAACAGACTTGAAATCATTGCTCACTATCCCAAAAATAGAATTGTGATGCTTCCACAATCAATCTTTTATCAGGATAAAGGCTTTATTGAGAACGATTCCGATTTGATGGCGCGTCACTCCGATCTAC
>JAIDNJ010000120.1 GCA_029063895.1 Muribaculaceae bacterium
AATTTTTCCATCAGTTCTGGCGGATATATTTTACCGCGATGGCGGGCAAATGGCGCGATGCCAATAAGTTTTTCTCCCTCGCGACGAGGCTGTACGCGGCCGCCGGCTGTAATGTCGGCGGCAGGCACTGTCTCGTAAAGTCCTTTAAAGCCGCTATCGGTTTTAAACCCGGCGCGGTTTAGGGTGATGGCATATCGGTCGGTAGTGGCGATGAGCGGTTTGAGGTCTTTGCCGGCCTGACGTGTCAATCGGCTTTTTTCACTTTTACCCTTGTCGATGGTGACAGTTCGTATTCCTCTCAGTCGCCCGAGAATGCCGATTGCGCGTGACCTCAACACGCCGTGCAGGTCAACGATAACCGACGGGTTGAAACGGCGTTTTATATCATTTGATATACTGAAAAAACCGGAGGCGCCTTTCCATTTAGGGTCATTGAGGTCATAAGACACGACCTCAAGATTTTCGGGACGGTTTACAAAAAGGCGCGCCATAGCCGGGCGGGTTACAAAAACAAACCTCACGTCGGGATTAAGACGCGCAGCCGAGTATACCACCGGTATAGACATGGCGACATCGCCGATAGCCGAAAACCTGACTATCGCCGCTGTCTTGTCATATTTCTTTTTTTCAGGATTGTTTTGCTCCATAGAGCACGGGGTTGGTGTCAGGATCGTTATACATCTTCATTTGGCGATAGACTTTCATGTACTTGCGGCCTTTCTTGATGTCCTGAATGAGAGTGTCGATAGCTTCGGTGAGGTCGTCGCGCTGTTCGAGAAGCACGTCGAGTTTAGCCTGACATTTGGCGATATGCTCGGGCGAAGCATCGGTACGTTCAACTTCGGCCTGCATGTGATAAATTTTGAGGGCGAGAATCGAGAGACGATCTATAGCCCATGCCGGACTTTCGGTGTTGATTGTAGCGTCGGGCTCGGGCTTGATATCGGCATATGTCTTTAGGAAGAACGAGTCGAGGTCTTCAACGAGGTCGGTGCGTTCCTGGTTGGAACGGTCGATGCGACGTTTGATTTTGAGGGCTTCAACCGGGTCGATTTCAGGGTCGCGGATGATATCTTCAAGATGCCACTGGATGGCGTCGATGCTGTTTTTTGCATAAAGAGTGTGTTCAACGGTGCCTTTGCTGAACGGGTTCACAACAACGGCATCCACGTCATCGGCCATGTGATAGTCGGCAGTGGCGCGGTCAAAGATTTCGTTACATTTTTCGGCAAATGTCATGACTGTAATGTTTGTAATGGTTGAATATCGTGATAGTCGGGTTTTATTCTTCGATAATTGGAATCTCGCGGTGGATGCTGTGATCGAGCGAGATGAGGGTTTCAGTACCGGTGATTCCGGGTATTGTTTGTATTTTGTCGTTGAGAAGCTCCATGAGATGAGCGTTATCGCGGGCAAAAAGTTTGATAAACATCGAGTAGGGGCCTGTCGTGTAGTGACATTCCACGATTTCGGGTATTTTTTCGAGTTCGGGGACAACCTCGCGGTACATAGCTCCGCGTTCCAGCTTCACACCTATGTATGTACAAGTTGTATATCCGAGTGATTTGTGATTGACGTTATAGCCCGACCCGGTTATGATACCGAGGTCGATCATGCGCTGGATGCGTTGATGTATTGCCGCGCGTGAAACGCCACATTCGTGTGCGACATCTTTTGATGGTATTCTGGCATTGTGCATCACAATCTGCAGAATCTTTTTGTCCAGTTTGTCGATTTTTTCCATGCTAATTTAAGAGTTAGGAGTCGGTATTAGATTTACCCCGACCTGAAGTTATTACAAAAATATGTAAAATTTTTGGGTTGGGAAGACACTTTGTCGGGATATTGTTAGTTTTTATGAAAAATGTATTGTAAATTAACAAATATTCACTGTTTTTTATTCCGTTTGGTGGTATCGGCAGGTGAAAAATACCGATATAGGAGTCGATTGAGACTTTCCTCGGCTGCATCGATTGGAAGCCTGTCGACGGCAGTGCGATTCAGCCCGTCATACATTCCTTTATAGGCGAGTGTGCTGTCCCAGTCAAGCGATGTATCATCGTCCAGACGTTCGAGAGCTTGTCTCAGGGTGATTCCCATCATTATCCCTTTTAGAAGAGATATGTCGCTTGAGTCGGCATGAAGCACCATTGCCACACCGGTCTCAAATTGCTGGCGGTCGGTGGTCAAGCCGCGTTTCTCCTCTTTTTCGAGAGTTTTACCAAAACTCTCCCCATAGATATACCCCATGAGGTAGGCGATTGAGTCGTCGGCGTTGGTGAGGTCAACGGCCGCCTCGGCACCGTTTGACCGGCTTTCGGTGACGGTTTTGTGACTGGTGTTGTATAGACGGTCGATTTTTGATCGTCCGCATCCTGTCAGTACTGCGGTCAGTATTATCGACATGGCGGTGAAAAATAGAAGATTTCTCATGATAGACATCGTGATGGTTTTATGTCGCAAAGTTACAATTAATTTTGATAAAACCGCCTTGACCGGTTAAACTAATTAGGTCGGCCTGCTATTTCGGGTCAATTAATGTCATAAAAAAACACCGGTACCTCAAAACGGGTACCGGTGCCTTTTTATGATTATAGTGTTTTATTCGGCGGGAATGATGTCGACAACTTCAACATCGAACACAAGCATTTCGTTGGGAGCGATGCCGGCGCGGGGCTGGCCGTTTTCGCCATAAGCGAGGTTGCCGGGGATGTAGAGAGTTGCTTTACCACCTTTACCAAGAAGCTGGATTCCTTCAGCAAATCCGGGAACGACACCTGCTACACGGAACTCAACGGGCTGACCGTTTGAAGAGTCAAATTCTTCACCGTTGATGTGACGGCCGGTATAGATAACCTTAACCGAAGCGTCGTTGTTGGCGCGTGTATTGTCACCCTGTTCGGCGATTTTGTAAGAAAGACCTGATTCGGTTGTCTGAATAGAGCTGTCGTCTTTTTTGAGTGATGCTACATAATCATTACCTTTGGCAATGTTGGCTTCAGCCTCGGCTTTGGCAGCTTCCTGACGACGGGCCTGCACGGCAGCTTCAACTTTACCGCTCATCATCTGGAAGTCCATATAGGCCTGCTGGGGATTGATTGTGGTATCGTTCATTGATTTGATAGCGGTGCTGATGACAGTTGTGGGGCTGGTCTTGATTCCGGCCTGATTCCACTGGTAGGCTTGCATAACGACCTGCATACCCATAGAATAACCGATCATATAGGAAATGTCGGCTGTATCGAGTTTGGCAGCAGCTTCAAGACCACGGAGCATGGCGGCTTCGTCAAACTTGTCGCCAAACTGAGCTTTGATCTGTTCTTCCTGATTTTTGATATTCTGACCATAGAAGCGGCCAAAAGAAATGTTGAGACTGTCGCTGAGAGTGTTGTCTCCCTTGCTTGACGCGCCGTTGCAGGCTGTTGCACCCACCATGAGAGCGGCTGCGCCGAGAGCGATTAATGCTTTCTTCATAATTTTTTTAATGTATTGATTGGTTTAATTATTTTCCGATTACCTTGATAAGTTCAACGTCAAAGATGAGAGTGGCGTTGGGACCGATGACACCGCCGGCACCCTGAGGACCGTAGGCGAGAGCCGACGGGATGAAAAGACGCCATTTTGAACCGGCGTTCATCAGTTGGAGTGCTTCAACCCATCCGGGAATAACCTGAGTAACGCCAAAAGTGGCGGGCATACCGCGGTCAACCGAGCTGTCAAAGACAGTTCCGTCGATAAGTTTACCGGTATAGTGTACCTCAACCTGGTCGGTGGGTTCGGGTTTTGGGCCGTTGCCTTCGGTCAAAACTTCATACTGAAGGCCCGAGGGAGTTGTCTTCACCTCGGCACGTTTGCCGTTCTCGGCGAGGAATGCTTCGCCGGCGGCCTGATTTACTTCAGCCATTTTAGAGGCTTCGGCGCGCTGCTGTTCTTCGAGTTTGCCAAAAAATTCGCGGATTGTTTCCTTGGCCTCGTCAATAGTCATTTTGGGAGCAGTGCCATAGAAAACGGCCGCAACGCCGTCGGCAAAATCCTGCACATTGATTTCTTTGATACCTGAAGCACGGAAGTTGTTACCCATGCTGAGTCCGAGCGAGTAGCTCAGACGGTCAAGTTCTTTGTTCTGTTCGTTTTCCATATCTGTTTTATTTTGACTTATATCTGTTTTCTGTTTATTCCGACAAAGATAATTTAAAATATCCAATCGGCTGTCAAAAAATTAATAAAATATATTAACGCGCCGTGATACACCTTTTAGGGTCACGACACACCGCATCCCCGTCGGGATGTAAATCTATCATTCTAACAAAAGAATGACATGATTTGTTCAGCTTTTTTGAAACTGGGTGGGCGACATGCCGGTGATGTTCTTGAAATATTTGCCAAACGTCGACTGGCTGTTGAAATTCAGGGTATAAGCAACCTCCTGCACGCTCATTCCCGAGAACCGGAGCAGGTTCTTGGCCTCGAGGATGACATACTCGTCAATCCATTCGCCGGGCGACCGTCCGGTACATTCCTTGACAACCGATGACAGATATTTGGGAGATATACACAGCCGCTCGGCATAGAATGTGACAGTTCGCTCCCGGGAGAAGTTGGCATGGATTAATTTTATAAATTCCCTGACATAACTTGTTCGGCGCACGGCTCCATGATGTTGGGTATGGTCGTCAAGATTATTATCCATGGCCATTATTTCGGTATACTTGCGGTCAAATATCTGCATGAGCTGATAAACCAGCGCGGCAGTCAGGCTGCGGGCGATGCTACGCGAGTATAGGTTGCTTCCGGGATTGGCCTCGGCTGTTTCAAGAAGCAGCTCCATGTATCGGGCAATCAGCGCCGCGTCGTCACGTGTCAGCTCTATTACCGGAGAATGACGCCGGTTGAGATGGGCCTGCTGGAGAGCGTTCATGTCAATGTTGATACCGCTTATAAAGGTCTCGGAAAGATAAAAAAGATATGAGTCGAGGCGTTTGGTCTCGGCTTCGATCAGTTTTATCAGGTTGTTTCCGCCTGTCAGTATAATCGACGGAGACTTCAGGTGAAATTTGTCGGTATTGATTTCGAGCGATATGGTGCCTTTGAGGTTAAGGGCAACAAGCATCCCGTTGATGCGGTGGCTTTTGAAGGCTTCATCACCGCCCTGACCGTTGGTATAGTTAAGCTTTGCTACAAAATAATCGTCGCCCATGCGTGAGTATTTTGACGAGATATCTATTATTCCGTCAAAGTCGCTCATTTGCATTTTATTGGGCGTGGCAGTCATTGGTCCCGGTTGTTTTCCTTACGGCTTTTGGCTTCAACACGGGGTATCATTATCGAGGTATATATCTGGATAATGCCTCCGGCGAGTGTGAACGCAAGCCAGTCACGGGCTGTTGTCGGGTCGTAAAACATGAAAAAAGCCGCCACACAAAAAAATATCGCGCTCCACGATTCGATTCTGACAAGTCGTTTGAGTCTTAGATTTGTCCCTTTATAGGGATTGAAAAGACGGCTCACAAGCAGCATCACGGCGCCGGCCGTGTAGACATATTTATAAATGTTGTTGTCGAGACGGAATATGGGGAGGACGGTGCCCGCCACAATCAGAAGCATGCCTGCGGTCATTACTCCCATCCACATTTTTGATATTGTTGTAGTCTGGTTCATCTTGTTGGTTATTAGTCGATAAAGACATAGACGTCTTCGTTGTCGCGCTGCATGTGATATTGCTCACGGACGACACGCTCCATTGTTTCGCGGTCGGTGCGGAGCAGCTCGTTCATGTGCAGGTAATAATTCATCGAGTCGGTGTTTTCCTTGATTTCGGCTTTGAGTCGTTCGATTTCGCGGTTGAGTTCATAGCCTTTCATCACCGAGTTCTCGTTAAAAAACAGCACAAACGCCATAAACGCCAATACTGCTATAAGTGTCAGCGATATGTAGCGGCGACACCAGTCGCGTATGGCTTTGAGTGTATTCATTCCCGATGTTACTTTATCATTTATTGTTTTGAGCTACAAAGATACATCTTTATTTCGACTTATCCTCAAAAATAACTTTAATTATAACTTAATCAAAAAGACCGATGACAAAAAATTAGTAACTTTGCATCATTTCATTTTATCATTTGTTTGAAAATGACCGACAGAAACATCGCGGGGCCGTCAACGGCTCTGTTCCATACATTCGGATGCAAGCTGAACTTTGCCGAGACATCGACCGTGGCGTCGTTGTTCAGGGAGAGGGGCATCAGGCGTGTCGCGCCCGGCGAGACACCCGATATCATTGTTATCAATTCCTGTAGTGTCACCGATCTCGCCGATAAAAAATGCAGGCAGGCAATACGTTCGTTTGCAAAACGTTATCCGGGCAGTCCAATCGTCGTCACCGGTTGTTATGCCCAGCTAAAGCCGGGCGAGATAGCCGCTATCGACGGTGTCGCTGTCGTGGCCGGGTCGGACCAGAAACAAAATCTTGCCGACTTTCTTGACCGGTGGATTGCCCGTCGTCAGCAGCAGCTTGTTGTCACACCTTCGCGTGAGATAACCGATTTCACGCCATCATGTTCGCGCGGTGACCGCACACGATATTTCCTCAAGGTTCAGGACGGGTGTGACTACTGGTGTACCTACTGCACTATCCCTATTGCCCGCGGACGCAGCCGCTCGGGTTCAATCGATTCATTGGTGGCTCAGGCTCGCGAGGTAGCTGCCGAGGGTGGCCGTGAAATTGTCATTACCGGTGTCAATATCGGTGATTTTGGTAAAGGTACCGACAAAACTTTTTTTGATTTAATAAAAGAACTCGACCGTGTCGACGGCATCGAGCGTTACCGTATATCTTCAATAGAGCCAAACCTGCTCACGGCAGAGATTATTGATTTCGTGGCCGGCTCGCGTCGATTCATGCCTCATTTTCATGTGCCGTTGCAGGCCGGTTCTGATGCTGTGCTGAAGCTGATGCACCGTCACTATGACACGGCTCATTTCCGCCACAAGATGGAGCTGATACGACAGGCGATGCCCGATGCGTTTATCGGTGTTGACCTGATGGTCGGTACACGAGGCGAAATGCATGACGAGTTTGAACGGTCGCGCGATTTTGTGGAGTCGCTTGACATTTCGCGTCTCCATGTTTTCCCTTATTCCGAGCGCCCAGGCACACGCGCCCTTTCGATTGACCATGTTGTTGACCAGGCCGAAAAACACCGCCGCGCGGCCGAGATGATTGCGATTTCTGACCGCAAGCTCGACGAATTTACAGCTCGTTTTATAGGATCAACCCGTCCCGTCCTGCTTGAGCACGGATCCCATCCGGGCACGCTTACCGGCTTTACCGACAATTATATCAAAGTGAGAGTCCCTGCCGACAATTGTCTGGACAACACTATCATCAATGTAAACCTGCTTAGACATCGCCCCGGCGACGAGGAGACAAAAGGTGAAATAATATCATGAAAAAGATGCTCTATTCCATAGCTGGTTTTTTGCTCGTGGCGCTTGCCCGGTTACCGCTCGGAGTCCTGTATGTCCTGAGCGATTTGACATGGTTTGTGCTATGCTATATTGTGGGCTATCGCCGTCGGGTGATTATGCGAAATCTCAGAGCTTGTTATCCGTCTAAAACCGAGGCCGAGCTTAAAAAGATCACCCGTGATTTTTACCGTAATCTGTCCGATTATTTCTTTGAAACGGTCAAACTTCTTCACATCAGTGATGACGAGATGGCCCGACGGCTCAAGTTTGATAACCTCGACCTGATAGAATCTATTCTCAGGGATGGCCGATCGGTTACGGTTTATTTTTCCCATTGTTTCAACTGGGAGTGGGCTCCGTCGGTAACACTTCATCTGGCTTCTCTTGTCGAGGGAAAACAGGTGCGCTTCTGCCAAATTTACCGCCCGTTGCGCAACGAGTGGTTTGACCGGCTCATGCTGGGAGTTAGAAGCCGTTTTGGCTCGGTGTCGATTAAGAAGACACGTACCCTGCGTGACCTTGTCACTTTCCACCGTAAGGGTGAGCTCACCGTGACTGGATTCATGTCTGACCAAAAACCGAGCCACGGCGACCCAATCCATGTCATCGAGTTTTTGAGACGTCCGACGGCGGTCATCACCGGTACGGCTGTTCTGGCCTGCCGTATGTCGACCGGAGTGGTCTACTGGGACACCGTCCGCGAGCGTCGCGGTCATTACCGCATCGTCACCCGTCCAATCTCTGACAATGCATCGGCAATGACTCCCGAAGATGTCACTGCCCGATATTTCAAACTTCTTGAACAAACCATAGACCGCGACCCGGCCAACTGGCTATGGAGCCATAACCGTTGGAAACATCCGGTCACTTTGCCCGATAATAACAATGAACAGTAATGACAGACCTGTAGCGGTCATCATTCTCAACTGGAACGGAGCCAAGCTGCTCCGCCGTTTCTTACCATCGGTAATGACCAATACCGACCCGGATCTGGCTCGAATTATCGTGGCCGATAACGGGTCGACCGACAACTCTCTTGAGGTTTTAAAAAACGAGTTCCCCGATGTCGAGGTGATGGCTTTTGACAGTAATTATGGCTTTGCCGGCGGTTATAACAAAGCAATCGCCGGGGTTGATAACAAATATGTCGTTTTGCTCAATTCCGATGTCGAGACGCCCGGGGGATGGCTTAATCCGTTGTATGAGTTCCTGGAAACTCACCCCCATGTTGGAGCCGTGCAACCCAAAATAATGTCATATAACGACAAAACTAAATTTGAATATGCCGGAGCCGCCGGTGGTTTGCTTGACAAAAACGGGTATCCCTATTGTCGTGGACGCATCTTTGCTTACGTTGAGACCGACCACGGACAGTATGATGCGGCACCGTCATCGATTTTCTGGGCGAGCGGGGCGGCGATGACCGTCAGACGTGAGGTCTATGTCAAAGCGGGGGGACTTGACAGCGAGTTTTTTGCCCACATGGAAGAAATAGACCTTTGCTGGCGCATGCAGTTAATGGGTTATCGTATATTTGCCGTTCCTGCAAGTAGGGTTTATCATCTCGGCGGGGGCAGTCTCGATTACAAGAATCCACGCAAAACCTATCTGAACTTCCGCAACAATCTGTTGATGATGTACAAGAACCTCCCCGATAAATCGCGAGGACGCAAACTGTTTGTCCGACGTTTGCTCGACACTCTCGCGTGGGGCATGTATGTGGTGCGTTTTGATTTCAAGAATGCCAAGGCTGTTTTCATGGCTCACCGCGATTTTGCACGTATGAAAAAAATGTATACCGTTCACCCCGATACCGATTTGCTCGATACAATGAATCCGCGACGCAACATTTTGACCGATTACTATATATTACACCGCCGATGAATATTGATTCTCAGCTCAAGCACCTCATGGACGAGGCTGTCGAGCGCATAAACCAACCATCGTTTATCGATGCTGATCCCGTTCAGTTTGCCCATAGATTCCAACGTCAGGAAGATATCGAAGCGGCTTCGCTGCTTTGTGCTCACATCGCGTGGGGTAACCGCAAGATGATTTGCCGGGACTGTGACCGTCTGCTGGAGTTGATGGACAATCAGCCCTTTAGGTTTATAACCGAAGAACTTGACCGACCCGATGTGATAGCTCCCGATAAAAATATACACCGCACCTTTTTTGGACGTGACTTGCTTTACTTTTTGCGCGGATTGAGACGTGTCTTTACCGATTATGGCACTCTCGAAAATTTTGCCGTTAAAACAGGATCGGTCGATGACCCGCTGCCGTCGTGGACAATGGTAGGACATCTGAACCGGCTGATGGCTGATGCCAACCGTGACTTTGAGAAGAGTGAACGGTGTCTGCCGGGTAATCTTGCATCAACACCGCTCAAGCGTGTCAATATGGCGTTAAGGTGGCTTGTCAGGGATGACGGGATTGTAGATATGGGAGTTTGGAAGGCCATGAAGCCTTCACAACTGTTCATTCCGCTCGACGTTCATGTCGCCGACACGTCACGTGCTCTCGGGCTGCTTGATCGTAAGTCAAACGACCGTAAGGCAGTTCTTGACCTTACCGACGCGCTCCGCTCTATGGATGCCGAGGACCCTGTGAAATATGATTTTGCGCTCTTTGGCCTTGGTATAGAAAAATCACTTTGAATTGGATCGATATGAAAAGATTAATTGTTCTGGCAGCTGTTTTGTTAATGATATTTGATGGTTTTGGAGTGTCGGCCGTGACAGTGGAGTCGGGTGTGAGTCATGACCTTGCCCTTCAACGCAAGTCGACAGTTTCAAATGTGGTTTACAATTTTGCTCTTGACATTGACTCGGTGCCAAGTGTCAATCCCTCGGGAGAAATAAATATAACATTTGATTACAGGCCTGACAATAGGCCGCTGCAACTTGACTTTGCCGGTGAAATGGTCAAAAATATGACAGTCAACGGTCACGTAGTGGATGCACCCGTGTGGCATGACGGACACATTATCATTGATAACAATATGCTTGTTGCCGGTGATAATAATGTGTCGGTCAGCTTCACATCGGCAGGGCGCGCGCTCAATCGCAATCCCGGTTATATGTATACTTTGTTTGTCCCGAATCGAGCCCATTCGGTTTTTCCATGCTTTGACCAGCCCGACATGAAGGCGAGCTACAACCTCACGCTTACCGTGCCCGGTCGATGGAAGGCGGTGAGCAATTCGCCGGTGATTTCGTCATTGGAAAACTCATCGTCGGGGCTCCGGACAATCAAATTCGGGTCGACCGAACCGCTCAGCACCTATCTTTTTGCATTTGCAGCCGGAGAGTTTGAATATAAACAGCACACTCGCGACGGACGCACTATCGGAGCCTATTACCGTGAGACCGATCCTGACCGTCTCGCTCAGCTTGACGAGATTTTCAGTCAGGTTGAAAATTCGCTTAAACTGCTTGAAGATTATACCGGGATTCCATATCCGTTTGCAAAATATGACCTTGTTATTCTACCGGGTTTCCAGTTTGGCGGAATGGAACACACCGGTGCGACTTTTTATAAAGATAATACTCTTTTCCCGGGTAAAAATGCTACTGCTGCCGAGTATCTGAGCCGTGCAAAACTGATTGCTCACGAGACGGCTCACATGTGGTTTGGCGACTATGTGACTATGGAATGGTTTGACGATGTGTGGACCAAGGAGGTCTTTGCCAACTTTTTTGCGGCACGGATCACCCGCGAGCTTCTTCCTGAATTTGACCATGACCTCGAATGGCTGCGTGTCTATATGGCTGCGGCTCTTGATCAGGACCGTTCTGACGGTTCGACTCCTATCCGTCAGGAACTTGATAATTTGAAAAACGCAGGTCTCATCTACAATAATATCATTTATAACAAGTCCCCGCTCATGATGGGTAAGCTTGCCGAGATGACAGGAGAGGATAGTTTCCGTGAGGGTATACGTAAATATCTCGGCGACCATGCATATGGAAACGCGACCTGGGATGACCTTATCAAATCGTTATCATCGTTTACCGATGCCGATATCGATCGTTTCAGCCGCGTGTGGGTTTATGAGGAAGGTATGCCCGAAATAGGGTTTAGGGTTGACAACGGCATGCTCATAGTCACTCAAACAGACCCGCGAGGGCGCAACATAGTGTGGCCTCAGACTTTTGATGTTGTTCTTGGCGATGGTAAAAATGCCGAGACTCTGACGGTAGCTTTTGATGGGTCAAATGATCGTGTTGAGGTGCCGATGCAGTTGAGTGGCGATGGGGTGATGATTATTCCTACGGCCGACGGTCGGGCTTATGGTCTGCTTGTGACCGACAGTTCCAATCTTTTGCGCATTATGGAAGATTCTTTCCGCCCCGACGGTATTGTGTCAGGACTTCGTCCGGTTGGGCGGATGGCAACCCTGATGATGCTTAATGAAAACTATCTTGCCGGTAACATAGCGACTGCCGATTGGCTTGACTACCTTATCAAATCGATTGAAACCACGGCCGACAGTCAGATGCTTTCGTCACTCACCGGTTATGTGTCATCAGCGTTGATTGATTTGACTCCCGACGAGGCGGCACCGTTTGAAAGCCGGCTCTTTGAGGTGGCTGACAAACACCGGGCAAATCAAGCTAAGACGTTGGTACTAAAGAAACTGATATCGTCAGGACGCTCACCCAGCTCGATAGCACGGCTGTATGAGATTTGGGAGACAGGTGAGTCGCCGGTGCTTGGAAAAGATGATTTTAGCAATCTGGCGCTTCAGCTTGCCATAGCTGTTCCACAACAAGCCGACAGCATACTCGCTGTACAACGCGGGCGTATCGGAGGCGGCGACCGCCTTCGCCGTTTCGATTTTGTAAGCCGCGCTGCCGTGAGCGATACTGTGGCGTTGGACTCTCTTTTTGACTCTCTATCCGATGCCGACAACCGTCTTGTCGAACCGTGGATTCTGAGCTTGTTGTCATTACTCAATCATCCGTCACGTCATGACAGGAGCGTGCGCTATATAATTCCCGCCCTCCGACTGCTCCCTCAAATCCAGGCTACAGGCGACATCTTTTTCCCTGCCAACTGGTCGGCCTCATTGCTTGGAAGTTATCGGTCAAAAGAGGCAGCGGAGCTTGTCAACCGCTTTTTGGATGAAAATAAAGATATGAATCCGTTATTGTTAAACAAGGTGCGTCAGGGTGCGTCACGGCTGATGCTCAAACAAAAATAAGATTATGAAAAAAATAGTATTACACTTCTCTGTTTTGTTTGCTGTCGCGATGATGACGGCCTGTGGCAGCTCTTCAAAATCAAAATCGTCGGCTACCGGTGAGGCTGGTAATGATACGACATGCAATGTTATCGCTGCTGAAGAACTACCGGCAGTGGGTCAGGATACAGTCGCTGTCTCGGCCGATGATACTCGGGCGATAATGACACTTATCTACAAGGCCTATTATGACCCCACTCTCACCGCCGAAACCGAGCGCGTCTACTCGTCGACAATGCTTGACCGTTTCAATGAACTTGGCATTAAAGGTGATATACGTCGTCCCGACCTTATGAGCGATGATTTGAAAGGCGTTTGGAACTCGTTTCACCTGCTGGATCCTGACCTGATGATGGAATTTCTCGACTGGGACCTGTTCTATTGCGGCCAGGACATTTATGAGCTTCAGGTGACCGTCGACAACATCGACTTTGAAAGCGACCGCAAAGCCGAGGCAACCGTCAAGGTTGTCAATTCAGGTGAGCTCACCCCTGTTGGTCTCAAGCTTGTTAAGGATAATTCGGGCCTATGGAAATTTGACGACATAACATGGAAAAATGCTTCGGAATATATCAAGGAGCCGATGCGAGCATATGTAAAGACCCACAAATAATCTCAGATTAAGTTAGTAGGAAATTTAGTAACAATACCCCGTCAATCGGCCCTACGGGGCTTCATGACGGGGGGTAATGCTGTGTTTTGTCATCGACGATACTATTAGGATAGTGATTTAAAATATCACACCATTGTCGGGGATGTGTGCGCCGAGGACCGTGAGAGAGTTTGAGACGGCATAGTTAAGGAGTTTAATGCGGGAGTCTATAGCCTGAGAACGGTCGGCATCATAGCCGGCGCAGATTGTCGGGTCGATAAGTTGTATTTCGGCACCATGCATCAGGTCACCAGCAAACAGTAATTGACCAAGCTGATAGGCGGTGTGACCCGGGGTGTGTCCTTTGGCTTGAATCGGCAGTATGTTTCCCGGTAAAATATTCCCCGGCTCAAAAACAATGATACGGTCTTTATAGGCATTCTCGATTTGAGCGGTGGCATCGGCCATGCTTTCCTTCATAAAATTGTATTCGGTCTCGGGAACATAAACGGTTGCAGCCGCATACTCGGCATTCCCTTTCTCGTCAATCAATCCTCCAATGTGGTCAAAATGGCCGTGAGTAAGATAGATCGCTTTGACTTCTGACGCTTTGATATTCAACATAGCCAGACGCTCGAGAGTCTTGCCACCTTTTGACACGGGCAAACCGGTGTCAAACATAATCACACCATCGGGAGTTTTGACTGCAAAGCAGTTCATCGAAGTCGGTACTTTTCCATCGGGAGCCATTGTGTCAACTTTTGACTTGTCGGCATTGTCTTTACCATAGTAAAGCGAGGCCGGCTGAAATGATTTATCGGCGCTACGTATTGTAAATACTTCATATCCCCCTGAAACAAAGCGGAAAGTGCCCTCAGGTGTTTCGCCGCCCTGACGTGCGAAAACTACACCTGTTTTATTATCTTGCCAATTTACCTGTGCCAAACAAATAACTGAGTTTATTGCGATTGCGGTGATTAATGCTGTTCTTTTCATAATCTTTTGGTTTTATAGTTGTCTTGATCGGGATGTCGTGGCTTACATCTCTCTGAGTATTGAGCAATAGCCTTCGATCATCTTTTCAATTGTGAAATTGTTGTCAAACATCTGTTTGCTCTTTTTACCCATTTCTTTCCAATCGTAGGCATCTATATTTTTGAATATAGGGTAAAGATCATCGCAGTCAGGTTTGATAATCAGTCCGGTCTCTCCATTGACTATCATCTCGGGTATACCGGCGATATCAGTCGAGATTACAGGCAGACCTACTCTCTCGGCCTCGAGTATTGCCATGGGGAATCCCTCGTCGCGGCTTGTAAGAATAAATATATCAGATTTCAGCAGAAAATCATTGACATCATTCCTGTTACCGGCAAAGGTCACATTGGCGGTCAAACGGGCCTTTTCACATTTTTCTTCAAGAATAGCTCTTGTATTGCCGTCACCCAGGAAAGTGACATGTATTTTGCCAAGCTCTTCAGGTGTCAATTTTAACAGAGCGTCGATTATAATGTCCTGCCCCTTGCGATATGATATACTGCCTACACAACATAATTCCAACGGTTTGTCGCTATGATTTCTTTCAGGCTCAGCATATTTGAGAACTGGTAATCCGTTGTGGACATAATGCAGGCGTGCATCTTTAAGCTCGGGGTGAAGCTCGCGGAAATGTTCCATAGCGTTTTTTGCAACAAAACCAAAGTCCGACACTCTTGAAAAAGTGAATCTCTCGATTTCGTCAAGTTTTTTCATCACCCATGATCCCTTGACATCGGGATAGGAAAGCTTAAGCATATTATATGTTTCACCATTGGTGTGCATAACCAGCAATATGGGGCGTTTCTTTGCTTTGGTATATTTCAGGTAGTAATAACATGAAAAGATGTCATTGAAAAACAGCGGGTCGGTTGAATCGGGCGATTCCATTGCTGTATAGCTTCTGGCAATCCTGCGACAAGGAATCAGCAGGATATTGAAGATGCTGTAGGCTGAATGAAGATGAGGAACAAGTTTGGTCGAGCTGTCAAGGACCGATTTAATTATCTGTTTCAATCCGTTTTTTAATGACCGTGGTGCGTTGCCGGGGGTGTCATTTGGATTGTTACGTCCGGTAGCATTATTTCCTCTGAGATGAAAATTACAGTTAATACCGTTTTGCTTGAATATCATATCATTTTCCAATAACAGTCTAACCACCGAACTGGCACCGTTGGGCGAGTTGATCAGATAACCGAATACCAAGTCTATATTTTTCATCTTCTATAAATGCAACTTGTTAATAATGACATTGCAAAGATACTAAAATTTATAAATGAAAATACCCGAATATCGGTTTAATTATGTCAATCAAATTATTTGTACAAAAAAAATCGGGAGTCGTCTCAATTATCTGATACAACTCCCGTTAAAATTAATCAAAGGTTTGATTCTCTATTTTTTTGAAGCTCGGCTTATAGATCCTCACGGGTGAACGCCTGAAGTTTTAAAACTCTTATTGTTATATTATCTGTCTATTTGACTCGTCCGATTGTAAAAG
>JAIDNJ010000121.1 GCA_029063895.1 Muribaculaceae bacterium
ATATTATGCGGTTGTCACTTGCCGAGTCCATCGATAATAAGTTTAAATTCCTGGTCCCATGCACCATTCATAGGATTAATTGTTACCATTCGGGCTCCGGTACGATTCTTGATTTCCGAAGCCTTATCCGAATCAAATTCAGCCTGAAAAAAGAAAACCTTTACGTTTTCGTCAGCAGCTTTATCGAGTCGTTCATGCAACTGTTTCACTGACATCTCTTTGCCATGAGAACCGACAGTGAGCTGTTTGAGTCCATATTCCTCGGCAAAATAGCTGAGCGAGGGATGCCACACGACAAAGGTACGGCATGACAATGTATCGGTTACCGATTTAATCACAGCATCAATCGAGTCAATTTTACCGATAAGCTGATGTGCATTCTCATGATAGAAGTCTCGGTTATCGGGGTCGGCCTTTGACAGCGCGTTCTCGATATTCTCCACCATAATCTTTACATTGCGCGGAGAACTCCACACGTGAGGGTCGGCACTACCATGTTGGTGGGAATGATGATGGTCATCACCCTCGTCATGATGATGGTGTTCGTGAGTGCCATAGAGAAGTTTAATACCTTGTGACATATCGGCCACAACGGTTTTATTCCCCGAACGGTCAAGGCGTTTGACCATTGATGTTTCAAAAGGCAAAGTTCCCACCGGCATATATATATCGCTGTTTTCCAACGCAACAAGAGCATTCAGAGCCGGTTCAAAAGTTTCGGGATTGACCGATGATGTCGTGAGCGACGTTACAACGGCCTTATCCCCGGCAACCGACTTGACGAGTTCGGCCTGGGGAGGTATACTCACAATTACCTCAAGAGCATCCTTATGGTCGCTATCATTTTTACCGCCGCCACATGCTGCCAGACAGAATGCCGATACAGCGACACACAAATTTATTACTGTTTTTTTCATTTTCAGAATAATTTAACCTATTACTGGTTGTAAACCAACGTGTGGAGCATTATAACAAATGTCTTGACATCGGGCAACGGCTGTGATGTCATCAGCATCATCTCTACCATGTCAAGACCCGGGCGATAGGGTGGCTGGAAGTATTGAAGGTCACCGACGGCACTGAAGCCGTTACGTTCATAAAAAGAAATGCGGCGGTCAGCATCAGATGAAGAACCGGGTAATTCGACCTCGACGACAACACTGCGAGGCATCGCCCCGGCAACAACATCGGTGATTACCGATGAACCTATACCGGTTGACCGGAAACGAGGCTCAATTGCAAAATGCTCGATATAAAGTACGCCAGGCAGATTCCACGATGAGTAAAATCCCATAAACTCACCATCAGGACTCAATATAGCCTTGAGAAAAAAGAACGGTGACGAATTGTCTATCATATCGATAATACTTTGCCACTGGCGGCGTTCTTCTTCGGGAAACGAAGATAGGTATAAACCCTTAATCTTGTCAAGGACAGGGTCATTTATATCATTTACAAGATATACTTCATATCTGCTCATAGACTTAGTCAATTATTTTTCTGTTAAAAAGTCTACAAAGTTAACAAAAAATCGGGAATCTCTCCCTACTCACAGACGCTTCTTTATAACTGCGGGATTACCGGCGACAACTACATTGTCGGGAATGTCCCGGGTTACAACCGAGCCCGCACCGATCACAACATTGTTTCCGATTGTCACACCCGGTAAAATAACGGCATTCCCACCAATCCACACGCTATTGCCTACCATAACAGGCTCGGCCCACTCGACTCCCTTGTCACGCTCAACGGCATCCAACGGATGACAAGCTGTATAAATGCTAACATTTGGACCAATAAAAACGTTGTCACCAATCCGGACCTCAGCCTCATCGAGAATTGTAAGATTAAAGTTGGCAAAGAAACATTTACCTATATGAATGTTTGAGCCAAAGTCACATCTAAAAGGCTGATTGATGTGAATGTCATCATGACATGTTCCGAGAAGCTCTTTTAAAATAGTCTTACGTTCCTCAACTGCCGACGGCCTAAGACCGTTGAAGGCCCAAATTTTCTCACGCGTATCCTCAAGTTTTTTTATAAGACCGGGATACAAGGCGTCATAACGTTCGCCGGCAAGCATTTGAGCCCACACTGACTCCAAAGTATTGCTTGCGTCCAAATTATTCATACACAATGATTTTTTTAATTTCATAGCAAAATTACATATTATTATCCAAACAAAAATACTAACAATATTTAAAGTCGGGTGAAATCTCGATAAAATTTAGTAATTTTGCAATTTGAAAAGGGTGTAACCATCACCACCCGGTTCAAATAAACTTTAAACAAAACAGATCACTATACCAACAATGTTCAGAATTAAAAGACTATATACATTCATGCTGCAGAGCTTCCTGCCTCTGTTCATGATGACCTTTTTTATCTGTCTGTTCATTGTGCTCATGCAGTTTCTTTGGCGCTATATCGACGATCTGGTCGGTAAAGGGCTGGAGATGAGCGTAATCGGTGAATTGTTTTTTTATGCGGCACTTACAATGGTGCCGATGGCATTGCCGCTGGCCGTGCTGCTTGCATCGCTGATGACATTCGGTAATCTCGGCGAGCGATTTGAACTGATGGCGATGAAAGCTTCAGGCATCTCGCTTATCAGGGTTATGAAACCGCTTATCGTCCTGATGGCTCTAATTGCTATCGGAGCATTTTTCTTCCAAAATAACGTTCTGCCGGTAGCTCAGGCCAAAATGTATACCCTGCTATGGTCCATGCGTCAAAAATCGCCTGAACTCGAAATACCGGAGGGCGTATTTTATGACCAGATTCCCGGCTATAACATTTTTGTAGAGAAAAAAGACCGAGAGTCGGGTACTCTTCACAACATGATGATTTATGACGTCACGACGGGCAATGACCTTGACCGTGTCAGAATTATTCTTGCCGACTCGGGACGCATGAGTATTTCGGATGATAAAACCCACTTGTTTCTGCGACTTTATGACGGAGAGCAGTTTGAAAACCTGAAAGGCCAGGGAACAAACCGAAACAACGTACCGTTCCGCCGCGAATCGTTTACACTTAAAGAGATATTGATTGAATTTGACAATAACTTTAACCGCATGGACGAAAGCGGCATGCGCAACCAGTATGTCGGGAAAAATATTGCGGAGCTGCGTCAAACAATTGACTCGGTTAACCATCGTGTCGATTCAATAGGGCGAACATATGGCGAAGAGTTAATCAACTATCCCTACTTTAACGTTTATCCTAAACGTGATGAAATCGATCAGGGCAGCGAGGCTTCAGAACCGATATCAGATATGGCAGAAGAGATTCCGGATTCAGACACTGATGGAGAGACACCAATGCCTGATAAAACGACTGTCAGGAAAGAAATAAGACGTCCGGCCCAACCTATTGCCACAGAGTTGAATCTTGACACTCTTTTTGGCAATCTCGACCCGCCAATGCTTAAATCGGTGGCTACTCAAGCGATACAGAAAGCACGACGCCAAAAACAGGATTTTGAATTCAAAGGATATGTAATGCAAGATGACTACAAAACCATACGTCGCCATGCAATCGAGCTGATGAAAAAATTCACGTTATCGTTTGCCTGTATCATCTTCTTCTTTATTGGCGCTCCCCTCGGTGCAATCATCCGCAAAGGTGGTCTCGGCACCCCCCTCGTCATTTCGGTTCTATTATTTATTGTCTACTATATTATCGACAATACCGGTTACAAACTTGCACGCGACGGCAAGTGGGAGGTGTGGGAAGGCATGTGGCTATCCTCGGCAGTATTGTTACCTCTCGGAGTATTCCTCACCTACAAGGCAATCAATGATTCATCGGTGCTCAATGCCGATGCATATCTCAACTTTTTCCGTCGTCTTTTCGGTATCTCGGAAGTGCGTCACGTTGAGATGAAAGAACTGACAATGGACGAGGTTAAGACAGCTCGCGCACATGACGTTCTGGAATCGCTCAGTAACAGCTGCCGTGACTATATATCAAAAAATCCGCGTTCCCAAAATTATCTCAGCTTCTTTACCGACGGTTATGACCGCAGAGCATTGGGACGCCTGTCAGAACAGCTTGACGCTACAGTCGATTATCTCTCAAATTCACGCGACAAACTTGTCATAAACAAACTCGGTGATTATCCTATACTTAAAAACCTATGGATTTACAATCCGTTTAACCGCCGATGGATGGCATTTGCCGCCGCAATCATAGTACCCGTTGGTCTACCGTTGTGGATGTTGGGTCGTCGACTTCGTGGCGATCTACACGAAGAACTTGAAAAAATCATCGGGCTTGACAAGCAGATGGAATCACTGATTAATAAAGAGAATCAAAAATAATCAATTATTCAGACTAAAACAGATACATAATAATATGGAAAAAATAAAACTCGATTCTATAGAGGAAGCCCTCAAAGATTTTGGCGAAGGTAAACTTGTAATTGTAGTCGACGACGAGGACCGTGAAAATGAAGGCGACCTCATTGTGGCTGCTGAAAAAATTACACCGGAGCAGGTTAACTTCATGCTTAAAAACGCTCGCGGAGTGCTTTGCGCGCCAATCACAATGAGCCGTTGCGCCGAGCTTAACCTGCCACATCAGGTTATCGACAACACGTCGGTTCTCGGCACCCCGTTCACCGTTACGGTAGATAAACTTGAAGGATGCTCAACAGGCGTTTCAATTCAGGATCGTTGTGCTACTATACGTGCTCTCGCCGACCCAAAATCAACCCCTGAGACATTTGGACGTCCAGGTCACATCAATCCCCTGTATGCCCAGGATGCCGGAGTTTTACGTCGTGCCGGTCACACCGAAGCCGCTGTTGACCTCGCACGCCTGTCGGGACTCGAACCTGCAGCCGCACTCATGGAGATAATGAGTGATGACGGCTCGATGGCACGTCTTCCCGAACTCCGTCAAAAAGCCGACGAGTGGGGTATGAAACTTATTTCCATACGTGACCTCATTGCATACCGTCTGGCCAATGAAAGCCTTGTCGAGATGGGAGTAGAAGTTGACATGCCCACCGAATATGGTCACTTCCGATTGATTCCCTTCCGTCAGAAAAGTAACGGACTTGAACACATCGCCATCATCAAAGGTGATATTTCGGGAGAAGAACCGGTGTTGGTTCGTGTCCACTCATCATGTGCCACCGGTGACATTTTCGGTTCTAAAAGATGTGACTGCGGACCACAGCTTCACAAAGCCATGTCAATGATTGAAAAAGAGGGCCGAGGCCTTGTTCTTTACCTGAATCAGGAGGGGCGCGGTATTGGCCTCATGGACAAAATCAAGGCATATAAACTCCAGGAAGAGGGACTTGACACCGTTGATGCCAACATACACCTCGGACATCAGGCCGACGAGCGCGACTACGGAGTCGGTGCCCAGATTCTGCATCTGCTCGGTGTCAACAAAATGAGACTGATGACCAATAATCCGGTAAAACGTATCGGGCTTGAAGGTTATGGTCTTGAAGTCGTTGAAAACGTTCCTATCGAAATTGAGCCGAACGAATACAACCGCTTCTATATGCATACCAAAAAAGAACGCATGGGTCATAATCTTGACAACGTTGATTAAAATCTGACTCAAACCTCAAATGAAAACTATAGCCCGACTGCTGTCATGCACTATGCTGGCACTGACATTTGTCTTCTCGACAATGCTTCAGTACCATCACCATGACGCTGCGGGCAATATTTTCATATATCTCGCCGGTATAGGTGAAATCGAGCTCAGCAATCACTGCCATCCACACGGTCACACATGCTGTCATTCCCACACGGGACATCACCACGATGACCACGATGCCGGTTGCCACAGCAACAATATCCCTCAACAGGGAGATTGTGCCATGCATCTTGATGAAACCATAGTTATCGACGATCACCAGAACAACACCATTATAAAGGCTCCGGCATTCAGCATCATCGAAGCATTAATGCCGGTAGTCTTTCTTTTTGATTTTACACCGAATGTTTTCCTTTCGGCCAAAAAGATCTGTCATATCTCGTGCCTCCACACTGAGGCTACCAGATTTTTTAAGAGTATATCGCACAGAGGTCCGCCATTTTTAGCATAATTCCGTTTTTAACTCACGGAATAACTGTCAGCTATCCTCACTCCTATCAATCAATATTAATAAACCTATCACAGACAGTATGTTAAAACATTTTTATTACGGACTTGCTATAGCCACCGCTTTAATGATGACACCGTCGTGCCGCCAGAATACACCCGAGCAAGACGGTCTCGGACATCATCACCATCATCACGGACATGACCATGACCACGAGGGTCATAATCACAGTCACGAGGATCATGATCATGACCAGGATCACGAAGAACATGACCATGAGGGTCATGAACACGAACACGAACATGAACATGAGCATGAACATGAGGGACATGATCATGATCACGAAGGACACACCCATGAAGCCGAGCCTGCCGGTGCAATACACCTTGAACCGGAACAAGCCGAGAAATTTGGGGTGGAAGTAACACAAATAATGCCTTCTGATTTTGCCGAAGTCGTTAAAGTTTCCGGACAAATAGAATCAGCTCCAACCGACCGTTCGGTTGTTACCGCAACGGCATCGGGTACTATATCATTTGCCAATAACATCACCGAGGGGTCGGCTGTTAAAAACGGCTCGACAATAGCAACAATCTCAGGTCGAGGATTTGCCGGAGGAGACTCTAACGAAGCTGCAAAAGCTGCACTTGAAGCAGCAAAACGTGAGCTTGAACGCATCACTCCACTCCACGCCGACGGTATTGTATCGACCAAGGAATATAACGAGGCAAAACAAGCCTACGAACAGGCCGCCGCCGCGTGGTCGGGTCGATCATCGGGAGGGGCCGCTGTCGCTCACCAGAACGGAGTCATCACTCAATTACTTGTTAAACAAGGAGAATATGTCTCGACCGGTCAACCGGTAGCAGTTATTTCAGGAAATACACGCCTGACATTACGTGCCGATCTCCCTGAAAAATATTACAATTTCATGCCAACAGTAGTGAGTGCAAACTTCCGTCCTGCCTATTCAGACCAAACAGTGAGTCTTGCCGATTTCAACGGCAAACGTACCGGCGGATCGACTGCCGTTGTCGGTACCCGTGCAGGCTATCTACCTGTATATTTCAGTTTTGATAACAACGGAAGCGCTGTTCCCGGTTCTTATGCCGAGGTTTATCTTATAGGCAGCAACCGTTCTGACGTCATTTCAGTACCGGTTCAAGCCGTAAGCGAACAGCAGGGCTTACATTTTGTCTATGTCAGACTTGACGAAGATTGCTATGAAAAGCGTAACGTTCAGCTTGGCAACAACAATGGTAAAACTGTCGAAATCAAAAAAGGTCTCAATCCCGGTGAAGAAGTTGTAACCGGCGGAATGACCTTTGTAAAACTTGCCGAAAGCTCGGGCGTTGTACCCGAAGGCCATAGCCATAGTCACTAAATCAATTCATAATCAACACATTTGACTATGCTTAACCGAATTATACATTTCTCGTTGTATAACAGGCTGCTCATCCTACTTCTGTCGGGAGTGCTGCTTGTCACCGGCACAATCGTGCTGTTGCGAACCGAAGTCGATATTTTTCCCGACCTCAATGCTCCAACCGTGGTTGTCATGACCGAGGCTCCCGGCCTTGCACCCGAAGAGGTTGAAAAACTGGTAACATTCCCGATTGAAACATCGGTAAACGGAGCTACCGGAGTCCGTCGCGTAAGGTCTTCATCGGCAACCGGATTTTCAGTAGTCGCCGTTGAGTTTGACTGGGGAACGGATATCTATATTGCCCGACAGACTGTATCGGAAAAATTGTCGGGTATCACCGAAACTCTTCCTCCGGGTGTAAAAGCTCCCACACTCGGCCCTCAATCGTCAATTCTCGGTGAAGTAATGATTATTGGCCTTACAGCCGACTCGACATCGTTACTTGACCTTCGCACGATAGCCGAACGTCAGATTCGTCCCCGAATTCTATCGGTGGGTGGTGTGTCACAGGTTACCGTTATCGGTGGTGACATACGCGAATTTCAAATTTGTATTGACCCTGACCGTATGCGTCACTTTGATGTCACACTCGACGAGGTGATGGAAAGTGTCGACAAAGTAAACGATAACGCTGCCGGAGGGGTGCTATATGAATATGGCAACGAATATATCATTAAAGGTGCTGTAAACACAACCAATACTGCCGATATAGCTTCATCGGTAGTTCGTAGCGATGAACGAGGCACTGTCACTGTAGCCGATATTGCCGATGTCAAAATCGGGAGCAAGGCTCCACGCCTCGGTGTGGCTTCGGAAAGAGGTAAACCCGCCGTGCTCATGACTGTGACAAAACAGCCTGCTGTCGGCACAATCGAGCTTACCGAACGTATCGAGGAAAGTCTTGAGACATCGGCCCGTAACCTGCCAGCCGACGTCCATATATCGACCGATATTTTCCGTCAGAGCACATTCATTGACAAGTCAATCTCAAACCTTCAGGAATCGCTTCTCGAGGGTGCATTATTTGTTATTGTAGTGCTGTTCTTCTTCCTTATGAACCTGCGCACAACGGTTATATCGGTAATCGCACTCCCGATGTCCATAATCCTGTCGGTACTTGTACTCAATCTGTTCGGATTCAACATCAACACCATGTCACTCGGTGGTATAGCAATCGCGATCGGTTCGCTTGTCGATGATGCGATTGTCGACGTAGAGAACGTTTACAAACGATTGAGAGCCAACAAGGAACTGCCGGCCGATCAACAACAGCCCACAATTAAAGTTGTCTTTGAAGCATCCAAAGAAGTCAGGATGCCCATATTCAACTCATCGCTCATTATCATCGCGAGCTTCCTGCCTCTCTTCTTCCTGACCGGCATCGAAGGCCGCATGCTCATACCCCTCGGTGTGTCGTTTATAGTAGCGCTGATATCGTCAACCGTCGTCGCCCTGACACTCACTCCGGTGCTCTGCTCGTTTCTGCTCGGTGACAAAGGAGCCGACAAAGAGGGAAAAGAGCCCTGGACATCGCGTCATCTTAAAGGAGCCTATATCAAGGCTCTTAAATGGTGTATGGACCACCGCAAGCCCGTGCTTGGAACTGTCGCCGTCCTGTTTGTTGTCTCAATGGGCCTGTTCTTTACGCTGGGCCGCAGCTTCTTGCCGTCGTTCAACGAAGGTTCGTTCACTATCAATGTGAGCACACTTCCCGGCATATCGCTTGAAGAGAGCGACCATGTAGGACGTCTTGCCGAGGAAATGATACTCTCCATTCCCGAGGTCAAGACCGTAGCACGCAAAACAGGCCGTGCCGAGCTCGACGAACACTCTCTGGGTGTGAACGTTTCAGAAATCGAAGCGCCATATGTGCTCGACAAAGGTCGTACCCGCGGTCAGGTTGTTCGTGAACTGCGTTCAAAACTTGCTCAGATTCCGGGGGCTAACATCGAGATTGGCCAACCTATTTCCCACCGAATTGACGCCATGCTGTCGGGTACCGAGGCTCAGATTGCCGTTAAATTGTTTGGCGATGACCTCAACCGACTTTACGCGATAGGTAACCAGATAAAACAGCAGATGAGCGGTATTCCCGAGGTGGTTGATGTCAATATCGAGCAACAGATTGGACGTCCTCAGCTTGAAATCGTTCCGCGCCGCGATATGCTTGCACGTTATGGCATATCAATGAATCAGTTCACTCGATTCATTGATGTCGCACTCGCCGGCGAAGTCGTTTCTCAAGTATATGAAGAAGGTATTCCCTATGACATCACAGTAAAACTCCCCGATGACCGACGCGACTCGATGGATAAAATCGCCGACCTGATGATTGACAGCAACGAAGGTAAAATTCCGTTGAGCTATGTGGCCGACATTGTTTCGACAACCGGCCCCAACACAATCAACCGCGAAAATGTTAGCCGCCGACTGGTAATATCGGCTAACGTTGACGGTGGTGACCTGAGAGGGGCTGTCAACAAAATCAAAGACCGTATCGAAGCCAATGTCTCGATGCCCGAAAATTACTATGTAACCTATGGAGGACAATTTGAGAGCGAAGCTCAGGCATCGCGTACACTCGCCCTCACCTCGATAATCGCGCTTGTAATTATCTTCATGCTGCTTTATTCCGAGTTTAAAAATGCCGAGCAATCGCTCATCATCCTCATCAACATGCCACTTGCGGCGATAGGTGGTGTGCTCATACTCGTTATCACCGGTGGCGAACTCAACATCCCGGCGATTATCGGCTTCATATCACTGCTCGGAATCACCACCCGAAACGGCATGCTTCTCATATCGCGCTACAACAACCTGCGCGAAGAAGGGGAACCGCTTCTGGATCGAATTATCCACGGCTCGGCCGACCGTCTGAACCCGATTATCATGACAGCTCTTACATCGGCTCTCGCCCTTATACCGCTTGCTATCAAGGGAGGGGAAGCCGGCAATGAGATTCAGTCACCGATGGCTGTTGTAATTCTTGGAGGTTTGATATCGGCCACCGCGCTAAACGTGTTTGTTGTTCCTATCATTTATTATCTCTCACGCCGAAACAAAGAATAAGATGAAAAAAATAATTATAACCGCGATTGCAACTGCATTATTGCCGTCTATTTCCTTACGCGCCGAGTCGTTTGACAATGTTGTCAACCAAATGTTATCGGGAAATCCGGCAATACAGGAACTCATGCATAGCTCTGAAGCCGAAATACAGGAAATGCGCGCTGAAAACGTTCTTGAAGGACCTGAACTTGAAGGCTTCCATAAATGGGGAAATGCCGGAGAACGTAAATACGGTTTTGGAATTTCTCAGGGATTTGACTGGCCGGGACTCTATGGGGCCCGCCGTCAAATGATTCGTGACAATGCAACGGCACTCAATCATCTGCGCGAAGCAACCGTTACCGAAAAAAAGAGCGAGGCACGTGCCCTGCTCATCGACCTGATTAATACCAAACGTAATATCTCGATTCTGTCAAGGATTGACTCGATGATGATCAATCTTGCCCAATACTATGCCATCGCCTATAAAAACGGCCAGGTATCAATTCTTGACAAGAACAAGATTGATATCGAAGTGATCCGTATCGCAGGACGTTTGACCGAGGAAAACAACCGACTCGGCGACATCACCGCCCAGATTATTGACTTCAGCGGGGCAGAAACAATCACATCACACCTCGATAATCTTGACAACTATCCCGACAATATGTTGATGTCGACCGATGACTACAAACAACTTGCCGGAGAAGCTGACCCTTACATGGCTTATCTGCGCAGCATCGCCGACCTTAATAAGTCGAGAGGGAAAGTAGCATCACGTTCGGCGCTCCCCGGATTCTCACTCGGCTATGAGTGGGAACGAGAGGATGGTCAGGATTTCAATGGATTTAATCTTGGCATTAAATTTGCTACATGGTCTAACAAAAGCCGGAGGTCGGCGATTGCCGCTGCCGGTCTTGAAAACGATGTCAGGATTTCGGCCCGGGCTCAAAAACTGATTACCGATATCGACAATGACCACTCCACCGCTCTCGACCTGTTGAAGCAAATTGACCGTTTTGAAACCATCCTCAACGGAAGCAATCACAACGAATTACTTCTCAAGGCATTGAAAGGAGGACAAATCAATATGCTCGACTACATTCAGGAAGTCAATTTTTACCTTGATGCCGAAATAGACCTCGAGACAATGAGACATGAATACCAGCTTGCTCTTTCCCGTCTCAACCGTCTCCAATAAACAAATTACTAATTTTTAAGCCACTTATGAAAAAAGGAATTTTATTACTCACGGTTTTATTCTCATTGCTCGCAATCCTGCCGTAATGCAATAAGAGCAACGACGACAATTCGAGTCAACCCACTCAGCTGACACTAATTATCGAGCCCGGGCTCATCTCGTCGGGACCGGTGTCGGCTGCCAATTACCAATATCAGGCCACCGTCGAGGGAACCGGTGAAAAACTCACAATACCGACAACCGACATTTTAGGGTTTTATTTTGTCGAAGGAAACACCTACACGATTTTGGTTGAAAAGTATCAGGTTCAAATCAACGGTGTTCCTACCGGAGAAGTATATTATAAACTGGTCAAGATAATTTCTCAGGCTCCCGTATGGAATGACAAGGAGGAACCCACTCCCGACCCTACAAGCAAGAAAAATAAACCGGTTGATACTCTATGAAACAATTCTTGATACTTCTTTCATTTTTAATGTTAGCAGTAATGACTAAAGCAACTAATCCATTTTTTAAAGATTTTGAGACTGTACACAATACTCCCCCATTCAATCTCATAAGCGAGGACCACTATGAAGAAGCCATAATGCGCGGACTCGACCTCGCTAAAAAGGAGATTGATGCCATCGCCAACAATCAGGAAGTCCCCACTTTTGAAAACACGATTGTAGCGATGGCCGAGGCCGGTGGAGATCTCAACCGTGTGCTCGGAGTCTTTTTCCCGCTTACCTCATCGTTGAGCGATGACCGCATGATCGAAATAACCAACAAGGTATCACCCTTGTTGTCGGAATACTCCACTTTGATTATTCTAAATCAGAAATTGTGGGACCGCGTCAAAACAGTATATGACAACCGAGAGCATCTTAATCTTGACGGTGAAGACAAAATGCTACTTGAGACAACCTACGAGTCATTTGCATCGTCAGGAGCCAATCTCAAAGGTGATGACCGGGAGACATACGCACGCCTGACAGCCGAGATTTCGGACCTGACCAATAAATTCGGACAAAATGTGCTGCGCGAGCTGAACACATATAAATTTTTCCTAACATCTGATGACCTTGACGGACTCCCTGAAAGTTTGATTGAGGAAGCAGCCATCGCCGCCAGAGAAGACGGTCAGGACGGCAAGTATCTTTTCACCCTTGCAGCTCCGGTTTACAGCCGCTTTCTCAAATATTCTTCCCGCCGCGACCTGCGCGAAATGATGTGGAAGGCTTACAACTCGCGTAATACAAAAGGAGAATTTAACAATCTGCCCGTGATGACGCGCATTGTCGAACTGCGCCGTAATCTTGCAAAACTTCTCGGAGCCGAAACCTATGCGGCACATACGTTGCGTCGCAAAATGGCCAAAACGCCTGAAAATGTTTTGAACCTCCTTCAGCAATTAAGCGAGGCCTATCGTCCGGCTCTCAAAGCCGAGATGGACGAACTATCGGCATTTGCATCGGAATATGAAGGAAAACCTGTCGAACTCAAACCGTGGGATTACAGCTATTACAGCGATAAACTCAAAAAACAGAAATATGATTTTGACACCGAGTTAATCCGTCCCTACTTTGAGCTTAACAACGTCATCGACGGGGTTTTCGGGCTGGCAACCCGTCTTTATGGACTCAATTTCACCTATAACCCCGAAATTGAAGTATATCATCCCGATGTAAAGGCATTTGATGTAACCGATGCCGACGGTTCGTTTATCGGTGTGATTTATACCGACTTTTTCCCTCGTGAAAGTAAAACATCGGGAGCGTGGATGACTAACTTCAGCGAACAGTTTGTGTCATCAGATGGCACAGATCATCGTCCCGTGGTGTCAATCGTGATGAATTTCTCAAAACCGGTCGGTGACAAACCTTCTCTTCTCACCCCCGACGAGGTAAACACGTTCCTTCACGAGTTTGGCCATGCCCTTCACGGATTACTTTCAAAATGTAAATATGAAAATTTATCGGGAACAAACGTTTACCGGGATTTTGTGGAACTCCCCTCCCAATTTAATGAGAATTATCTCACCCAGCAGGAATTCCTTAACGGATTTGCCCGTCACTACCAAACCGGTGAACCTATTCCGACTGAAATGATTGACCGTCTGGTAGCTCAGGACCGATACGGAGCCGCATATGCCTGTATGCGCCAGCTCATGTTCGGACTCATCGACATGGCATGGCACAACAGTCCCGATTCAATCACAACAGACCCGGCGACGTTTGAACACAACGCCTACAAAGATGTCATGATTTTTGAACCAGTTGAAGGAGCCCTGACATCACCACAATTCTCTCACATCTTTTCAGGAGGATATGCAGCTGGATACTATAGCTACAAATGGGCCGAAGTATTGGATGCCGATGCATTTTCATTGTTCCGCCAGAACGGAATATTTGACCCGGCAACAGCAAAATCGTTCAGGGAGAATATTCTTGAGCGTGGAGGCACTGAGAAACCCGACGTTCTTTACCGCCGATTCCGCGGTCAGTATCCGACCATTGACGCACTGCTCAAACGCGACGGAATCAAGCAATAAAACTCTAAACATACAAAGAAACCGCCTGAGCGTTATAAACAAATTTTAACAGGTACATAAGGGGTGAGTCTGCAGCAAAAACAGACTCACCCCTATTATTTATATCGTTAGGTCAATCAAGCATGAAAGACCCGTTTTGCACTCATCGTGGCAGCGTGTGCAATTCGTTAAGCTTTGGTAAAATATACCGACTATATATTAATTTTGATTATTTTTGTAAAGCAAATAAAAGACATCAACGATTTAAAACAATTGATAAATGGCAAAAATTCATGGAGCGGTAACCATCGATAGCGAGCGATGCAAGGGATGTAACCTATGCGTAATCGCATGTCCGACCGACGTGCTGCTGCTTCAAAGCAAAGAAGTAAATAACCGTGGATATCACTTTGCCTATGCAGCCGAAATGTCAAAGTGTATCGGTTGTGCATCGTGTGCGACAGTCTGTCCCGATGCCTGTATCGAGGTATTCAGGCTGGTCGAAAAATAAACTATCCCACAAAAACTACATGAATACAGAATATAACAAACCTAAATCGGAAGTACGCCTCATGAAAGGCAACGAAGCGATCGCCCATGCCGCTATTCTTTACGGCTGTGACGGCTACTTCGGTTATCCCATAACCCCACAATCAGAGATTCTTGAGACTCTTGAGGCCGAAATGCCATGGGAAACAACCGGTATGGTTGTCCTTCAGGCCGAAAGCGAAATCGCTTCGATCAATATGGTCTATGGCGGGGCCGCCACCGGTAAAGCCGTCATGACATCCTCGTCGAGTCCAGGCATATCGCTCATGCAGGAAGGTATTTCATATCTTGCCGCATCGGAGTTGCCCGCTCTAATCGTTAACGTGATGAGAGGTGGTCCCGGTCTCGGCACCATACACCCCTCTCAGAGTGATTATTTCCAGGCAACAAAAGGTGGCGGTCACGGCGACTATCATCTCATAGTTCTTGCCCCTTCATCGGTGCAGGAGATGGCCGACTTTGTATCCCTCGGCTTTGACTTGTCATTTAAATACCGTACACCGTCAATGATTCTTGCCGACGGTATCGTGGGACAGATGATGGAGAAAGTTGTATTGCCACCAATGCGTCCGAGACGCACGGCCGATGAAATTGCCCGACAGTGTCCCTGGGCTGCGACCGGTGACCCGTCGAAACGTCGCCCCACCACGGTCCCCTCACTCGAACTCGCCTCGGCAATAATGGAAAAAAATAACGAACGTTTTCAGGAAACCTACCGTAAAATCGAAAAAAACGAGGTTCGTTACCAAACATATTTTACCGACGATGCCGAGTATCTTATCGTAGCTTTCGGGTCGGTTGCCCGTATATGTTTGAAAGCAATCGAGGAAGCACGTAAACAGGGACATAAAATAGGACTTATACGCCCCATAACCTTGTGGCCGTTCCCCTATGACGCAATTAACGAAGTGTCAAGCCATGTAAAAGGAATCCTTGTGGTGGAACTTAATGCCGGACAGATGATTGAAGATGTCCGTCTTGCCGTAGGACGAGATAAAAAAGTAACTCACTTTGGCCGCATGGGAGGAATCATTCCCAATCCGTCGGAAATACTCAACGCGTTAAGCAAAGAGTTTCTCAACAATCAAGAAGTATAAAAATGGATACACAAGATATTATCAATCCTGACAACCGGGTATATAAACGTCCCAAACTTCTCAACAACAATACGATGCACTATTGCCCGGGATGTACCCACGGCGTGGTTCACCGTCTTGTGGCTGAAGTTATTGAGGAAATGGGTCAGGAAAACAATGCCATTGCAATCGCTCCTGTCGGATGTGCAGTGTTTGCTTACAAATATATCGACATCGATTGGATTGAAGCAGCCCACGGACGCGCACCGGCACTCGCAACAGCCGCAAAACGTCTCAATCCCGAGCGACTTGTTTTCACTTATCAGGGCGATGGAGACCTGGCAGCTATAGGTACAGCCGAGACCATTCATGCAGCCAACCGAGGTGAAAATATCACAATAATTTTCATCAACAACGGAATATATGGCATGACAGGAGGTCAAATGGCGCCAACAACCCTCGAAGGGATGAAGACATCAACCACTCCGTATGGACGTCGAGCCGATCTCAACGGCTATCCGCTTAACATCACAGAGCTGCTTGCACGCTTGAGAGGTACATGTTATGTCACCCGCCAGTCGGCCCACACACCGGCCGCTGTCAAAAAAACCAAAGCAGCAATACGTCGTGCATTTGAAAACTCTCTTGCAGGCAAAGGCACATCAGTTGTCGAAATTCTTTCAACCTGTTCGTCGGGATGGAAAATGACACCTGAGAAATCAAATAAGTGGATGGAAGAAAACATGACAGCTCAGTATGAACCGGGCGATTTAAAATGTACTGACAAATGAAAAAAGAGATAATTATAGCAGGATTTGGCGGTCAGGGCGTTTTGTCAATGGGTAAAATTCTTGCCTATGCCGCTCTCACGAGTGACCTTGAGGTGACATGGATGCCATCATACGGACCTGAACAGCGCGGTGGTACAGCCAACGTCACTGTTATCCTGAGCGATGAACCAATCAGCTCCCCTATCGTCGATACATATGATATCGCCGTAATCCTAAATCAGCAGAGTCTCGACAAATTTGAGCATACAGTCAAACCCGGCGGTATTCTCATTTTTGACCCGTATGGTATTCACCGTATGCCTGAACGCGATGACATCACAGTCATACCCGTTAACGCGATGGACGCGACAATAGAGATGGGAAATTCAAAAAGCTACAACATGATTCTGCTTGGGTCGCTACTCAAAGCAAGTCCGGTTGTCAGTGTGGAAAATGTAATGGAGGGACTCAAAAAAGTACTTCCGACTCGACATCACCACCTTCTACCTGCCAATCAGGCCGCAATCAACCGCGGACTCGAACTTATAAAATAAGTATTTTATTAAAATATTCAAGGCGGGGTGTCAAAATTGACGCGCCGCCTTTTCTGTTATTTTGAGTAGAGAACAAAATATTGTTTCGACACCATGATTAACTGATTAATAATTCTTTGACAAAGATAGATGGTCTTAATCGAAAATTACGGAAATAAGACACCCTATCCTATATTATTTTGAGTCACCGCTCTCTTTTTGGGGTCTCATATCAACTCCCGACGACTGTCGGTCGCCTCGGTCACGGCGCGAATGATCACTGTCAAAGTGAAGTCGGTTCATCTCGGCCGGAGTCATCACCCGCGCACCGGTATACTGTTTTTTTCTGTTTACTATCATAATTATTTCTCAGATTTGTCAAGTCCTTGATTTATGCTGTTAAGAACAAGAAGGACAAAGACATAGGATGCACAAAGGACAAAGAACTCGATATGAAGCGGGAAGATACCGTTAAATGATCCGGCAAAATAGTAACTGATAAACAACAGCCATAATACAGCCTGGACCGATAAACATAGAGTACACCATGCCTGAGCTATAAATTTTTGATACCATACACTCCAAAATGAGAACGGCAGGCAACAAACGTTTACCGCAGCAAGATATGGAGCATATTGAGGGAATATCAACAATGTCAGCAGACTCACGCTGAAGTATGCAAACCCAACCTCACTCCACGAGAAAAGTCCGAAAAATTTTGACGCATCGGTTTCAAGCACATGATCACACCCGTGAGCCTGTATGACGCCACAGATGACATCGGCCGTATCATTCTTTATTTTCAATGACTTTTGAACAAGCAGAAAACACAGAAATAGACCGACACAGTCAAGCAACATTGTCACTATCAGCATGGGATGTGAGACAAAATTACCCGACCACAGCGCATAAATAATAAGCGCGAGTCCAAGGGCCCATAACACAACACGTTTTGCCCGTTCAAGCAACAGTGTGGTAACATGCTTGCGATAATCGGGCTCAATGGCTTTATCGTCGCAATATAAAGCCAGAGCCTCGCCCGACCACCTGTCGGTAAATCGGTCACGAGGCATCGTTTTGTGTTTTGCCCCGTCAATGTAGGTCACGTTTCCATCGGCCACACCGGTGACGATTACAAACTTTGAACCGCTTCGAGCAAGAAAAGGAGCATCAAGTTCCTTAATGCCGGTAGCCTTGTCATCAAAAACAAGACCTTCATTTGCCACACCATATTCCTGAAGCAACTTGCTAAATCCAAATAGCGATTTAAATGACATCGTATTAAACCGACGGTCGCTGTAGGAAACTGTATGTTTGACACCGAGCACCTGAAGCGTCTCGGTAAAAATCGTATGATCGGCCATAGTAAATAATTACCAGTTCATGAAACTTTGTACTTTTTCATAAAGGACATTGCCGTCAATCTCGCCGGAGTGACGCCAAACTTCATTACCGTTGCGATAAACAATAAATGTAGGAACGCCTTCAACCTCGGCCTCGTCGGCAAAGTCATTAAACTGATCAATGTCAAACTGGTCAACTTTTACAGCATCACCAAGCAATTCCTTTACCTGCTCGACAATCGGAGCCATTTTACGGCAATGAGGACACCATGTTGCATAAAACTCAACGAGAACAACGGGGTTTGACGAGATTACTGATTCATATTCTTTCATACTGTAGTTTTTTAGGGTTATTTTATCTGTTAAACACTGTAACTTTTATATTGGTTGCCTAATTTTTGTTAATCAATACTGATAAATATGTACCCAAATTTTGAATTTGAGCGGAAAAGCATAAAAAAATTTGGTCAGATAAAAAAAACTACGTAAATTTGCATCGCTTTTAGAGACATGACAATATGTCTTTGAGCGACAGGATTGTCTTATGGTGTAATGGTAGCACTGCAGTTTTTGGTTCTGCCTGTCTTGGTTCGAATCCAGGTAAGACAAC
>JAIDNJ010000122.1 GCA_029063895.1 Muribaculaceae bacterium
TTGGGCGACAACAACTGTTAAAAATTCTTACGATATAGGGCGCTGTGTCAAAAATTGGCTCGGCGCCTTTTTTGTCTATACAGGCCCACGCAATTTACACCTTTCCGACGACCTGAAAATTTGAATCAAAACCTTTTGACCGACCGAAAACCGAGTTATCGTGTTTTGTTTGTTTTTATTTTAACAAAAATATCTCAATGTGAATTTTTTTAATTATTTTTGCAACCGTAATTAACCTAAATATATCACTCACTCTATCTTCAAAATGAAAAAGTCATTTTTCTTTGCAGCCGCTCTGCTTACACTGGCTGCATGTACAAAAAACCCGACCTACAATGTGAAGGCAACTTTCTCTGATCCTGAGTTAAACGATCAGACTGCCTATTTCATTGATTTTGACACAAACGAACCCATTGATAGCGTTGTTATCGCCGAGGGCGTCGCTCAATTCAACGGTGAAATCACCGAGCCTTTCTATGCAATGATCAAAGTAGGAGAAAACCGTCCTTCTTATTTCTTTGTTGAGGCTGATTCTATTTTTGTCAACGACGGTGTTGCAACCGGAGGCGAACTCAACCAGCGTTTCAACGATTTCATGAATGCACGTAATGAAATTGTAAAAGCATTCCGTGAATTGCCCGACTCTCTTAGAGAGACCAAAGGCAAGGAACTTGCCAACCAGATGAATACCCTTTCAGAGCAGTTCAATAACGACAACGCCGACAACACCATCGGCTTCATTAATTTCATTCAGGGCGATGCAAACTACATGACTACCGCTCAGATTGACTCGGTTATCGCAGCCCGTCCAGCCTACGCTTCTTCAAAGAGAATCGCCAATATCAAAGAGCGTCTCGTCAAAGTTGAGGAAACAAGCGCCGGCAAAAAATTCAAAGATTTTGAAATCACCTACAACGACTCGACTTTCCGTCTAAGCGACCACGTAGGCAAAGGCCATCCCGTTGTTGTTGACTTCTGGGCAAGCTGGTGTGGCCCTTGCATCCGTCAGGGCGAAGTTCTCAAAGAAATCTACAAAGAATATGCCGACAAGGGTCTTGAAATCATCGGTGTCGCCGTTTGGGACGAACCCGAGAACACAGTTAAAGCTGTTGCCGACCACGGTTATCCCTGGGAAATTGTTCTCAACGGACAGCATATTCCTTCTGACCTCTATGGTTTCAACGGTATCCCCTGCATCATCGTCTTTGATGCCGAAGGTACAATCGTAAGCCGCGACAAACAGAGCGATGCTCTCCGCGCCGATATCGCCACCGTTATGGAACCCGCAAAATAATACATTCCCGTCAATTTTCAGCATAAGGGCGGTGTGTCAAAATTTGGCACACCGCCTTTTTTGTTTATATCTTGCCGTTTTATATGGACTGTCGGGGTGATTTTACATTGTTTTTTGACCAAGCTGCAAGATATACTGACTAAATTTTGTATCTTTGTAAATTATAACGAACAACTCCGTCAAGATGGCTCAATTTGAAATAAACATACTCGGCTGTGGCTCGGCCACACCGTCGCTGCGTCACCTGCCGGCATGTCAGGTAATTGATTTCCGCGACAACCTGATGATGGTTGACTGTGGTGAGGGCGCTCAGCTCCAGATGAGACGCATGAAGCTCAAATACTCCCGTCTGAATCACATCTTCATAAGCCATCTTCACGGTGACCACTGTCTGGGATTACCCGGATTGCTGTCGACACTCTCCCTTCACCAGCGTACAGGTACCGTCACCGTCCACATGTTTCAGGAGGGCATCGACCTTTTCAAGCCGATGATTGATTTTTTATGTCGCGAGCGCAGCTACGATCTCGTGTTTGAACCGGTCGACCACAAGGGGGGAATTGTTTTTGAAAATAACAGTCTCACCGTCGAGGCTTTCCCTCTTTTCCACCGCGTGCCGACAGTAGGCTATATCTTTAGAGAGAAGCCAAAATCGCGACATCTCAAGGGCGACATGATAAAATTTTATGATGTGCCCGTGAGCCTTATACCTAAGCTCAAAGCTGGCAACGACATCACTTTGCCCGACGGACGCCTCGTCAAAGCCGCCCATGTAACAACCGAAGCCGACCCGTCGCTGAGCTATGCCTACTGCAGTGACACGGTTTTCAACCGTCGTGTAGCCGAGTCGGTAAAGGGCGTGGACGTTATCTATCATGAAGCCACCTACCTCTCTGACGAGTCGGTCAAAGCTCACGAACGCTTCCACTCAACCGCTGCCGAAGCAGCCGAGATAGCCCGCGAGGCCGGTGCAAAGCTTCTCATTCTCGGGCACTACTCAAAAATGTACCTCACCGACGAAGGACATCTGGCCGAAGCACATCCGATATTTGGCAACACTATTGCGGCCGACGAGGGTATGAAAATAGACATCACCAAAGTATATGAACGAAACTGACCGCCAACCTACACTCCGCAGCGATGACGAGCGCATGATGAGACTCGCCCTGGCCGAAGCCCGTGAGGCTATGGTAGCCGATGAGATTCCCATCGGGGCAATCGTCGTATGTCGTGGACGGATTATAGGCAAGGGACACAACCTGACCGAAGCGCTCACCGACGTGACCGCCCATGCCGAGATGCAAGCCATCACCGCCGCCGCCACGTCGCTCGGCGGAAAATTTCTTGACGACTGCACCCTTTATGTCACGGTGGAGCCGTGCCTGATGTGTGCGGGTGCCATTGGCTGGAGCCGTCTCGGACGTGTTGTCTACGGTGCTGCCGACCCCAAACGCGGCTACTCGACCATTGTGGCCAAATCACCGTTTCACCCACGCACCAAAGTGGAGGGTGGCGTTCTGGCCGACGAGTGTGGAGCGATCATGAAAGAATTCTTTCAGGGGAAAAGATAAATTACCGAATACCACTACTGCAGAACATGACAGAAAAAATATCACGACTACCGATGAGCGACCGATCGCTGGCACTTGAAAAAGCTGTTCAGGAACGCATCCTTGTTCTTGACGGCGGTCTCGGCACCATGATTCAGCAATCATCGCCCACCGACAATGACTTCAATCTACACGCCACCGGCCGATGCACATGCGGTCACTGCCGCAGCCTATCCAATAACAGCGGCGCTCCGTCGCTCAAAGGATGTAACGATGTGCTGGTGCTCTCGTCTCCATCAATAATAGAGGGAATCCACCGCGCCTATCTCGAAGCCGGTGCCGACATAATCGAAACCGACACTTTTAACGCCAACGCTCTGTCGCTGGCCGAATATGGCATCGCCGACATGGCCGCCGACATCAGCCGCGAAGGTGCTGCTCTCGCCCGACGCACAGCCGACCGATATACCACTGAAACCGGCCGGCAGGTTTGGGTAGCCGGCAGCATGGGACCTTCGGGTAAATCATTGTCAATGGCATCGAGCCTCGGCGATGAAATCGACTGGGACACGATGGAACAGGCCTTTTTTGAACAGGCATGCGCACTTATCGAGGGGGGAGCCGACCTCCTGATTATCGAGACCGTCTTTGACCTTCTCAACGCCAAAGCCGCTATCCACGCAGCCCGTCGAGCTATGATCGCAAACCGACGCAGGCTTCCGTTGATTATCTCGGCCACTCTCACTCAAAACGGACGCACGCTCACCGGCGTGAGTCTGGAGGCTTTTATTGTCTCGACCGCCCACGCCACTCCGCTTGCCTACAGTCTCAACTGTGGATTTGGAGCCGACGAGATGATCAATTATATCGACATTCTCGACAAGGCTCCGGCGGCTGTCGCCATTTATCCCAATGCGGGGCTCCCCGACGAAATGGGCAATTATCTCGAAACGGCCCGGAGCATGGCCGCTACTCTACAGCCTGTAATCAATGGCGGCAAAATAAACATAATAGGCGGATGCTGCGGTACCACGCCCGACCATATCGCCGCGTTGACCGCCATCGCCCGTAATGCAGTTCCCCGCCCGATACCGGTCCCCGACGGACGCCTAAGGCTGGCCGGACTCGATGTATTTGACTGCGGTGCCCATGAGTTTGTCAAGATTGGCGAACGCTGTAACGTTGCCGGCAGCCGCAAATTTTTACGTCTAATCAAGGAAAATGACCTTGACAGCGCACTCGAGATTGCGGCCGGACAAATCGAGAAAGGAGCCGACATTATCGACATCAATATGGATGACGGGATGCTCGACGCTCCTGTCGCCATGACAACATTCCTCAAAAAAATACAATCGGAACCGGCGGTTGCACGTGTGCCGGTGATGATTGACTCATCAGACCCCGCCGTTGTCGATGTCGCCCTGCAAACAATACAAGGACGTCCCGTCGTCAACTCGATATCGCTCAAAGAGGGGGAAGAAAAATTTAAAGAACGTGCCCTGCACATCCACGACATGGGTGCCGCTATGGTAGTCATGGCATTTGACGAGCAAGGTCAGGCTACCACCGTTGAACGTCGCCTTGACATTTGCCGCCGGGCCTACCGAATCCTCACCCAGGAGTGTGACATCCCCGCTTGTGACATCATCTTTGACCCCAATATACTCGCCGTTGCAACCGGCCTTCACGAACACGACGACTATGCAGCCGCCTTTATCGAAGCTACCGGCCGCATTGTCGGTGAGATGCCCGGTGTAAGCGTCAGCGGCGGTCTCAGCAATCTATCTTTCTCGTTCCGTGGCAATGACCCGGTGCGCAATGCCATGCACTCGATTTTTATTGATCGCGCCCGTCGTCGTGGCATGAATATGGCGATTATAAATCCGTCAGGTCTGATTCCTGTCGAGCAGCTTGACCCGTCGCTGACAAAAGCTATCAGCGACGTTATCGACAACACCGACCCCATGGCAGCCGACCGTCTTGTCGAGGTTGCCGAGCGTTTCCGCCCTGTCAAAAAAGAGGCATCGGCTCCTATCGCCCCACGCCAGGCCCTCACACCTTCCCAGCAACTTGTCAACGCTGTGGTCACCGGCAACGCCGACAAGGTTGACGAGCTTGCCATGCAGGTGCTCAACACCGAGGGGAGTGCCATGAAAGTGATTGACAACTGCCTGATGAAAGGGATGAATATCGTTGGCGAACGCTTTGGCCGCGGCGAGATGTTCCTGCCTCAGGTCGTTAAAAGTGCCGCTGTCATGCAGAAAGCGGTAGAAATCCTCACTCCCGAAATCGAAAAAGAGAAACTCGGCGACGGCACCGACAAGGAACACCACTCGATGATCATTGCAACGGTCAAGGGTGACGTTCACGACATTGGTAAAAATATTGTCGATGTTGTCATGAAATGCAACGGTTTTGACATGACCGACCTCGGCGTGATGACTCCCGCCGATAAAATCGTAGACCGTGCCATCAAAGAAAACGCCTCGTCGATAGGTCTGAGCGGACTCATCACACCCTCGCTGGCCGAAATGGTCGATGTGGCACGTATGATGGAAAAAAGAGGACTCGACATACCGTTGTTTATAGGCGGAGCCACTACATCGGACCTCCATACGGCGGTCAAGATCGCCCCCGAATATTCGGGCCCGGTAATCCACACGCCCGATGCAGCCACTCTCGCTGCCGAAGCCAAGAAATATCTCGACCCGTCAACCGCCCCGGCGGCCATCGAGCAACTGCGCCTGCGTCAGGAAGAGCTCCGTGAACATCACACGAGCAAAGCCGACTATCTCACTATCGACGAGTCGCGGGCGCTGCGTCCGGTCTATGGGTTTGATTATACCTCTCCCCTCCCCTCCCCGGGATCCTACGATTTTGACATTCCGGTCAAAACGCTGCGTCCGCTCATCAACATGAGACAGTTCCTTGCTACCTGGGGACTCAACCCCAATTATGCGTCAACCGGTGTGACCACCGACAACTCGCTTCTTGAGGCAAGCAAGGTGACCGCCGATGCCAACCGCCTGCTCGACTCTCTCGAACAGCAGGGAGCTACCGTCAAGGCACGCCTCGTGATTCTTTACGGAGCCTCGACCGACGATGACACGATTCTGGCCTTTGACGACCGTGAGCTGTCACATCAGGTCCTTTCAATCCCGGTGTTGAGACGCAACCGCCCCATGACACAATCAACCAACACACTTTCGCTTGCCGACTTCTTTCCGCCTGTCGCTTCGGGCCAAGGAGTCAAATTTGGTGTATTCGGTGTCACCGTCGGTGCTACCCTCAAAAAAACGCTCATCGATAACCCCAAAAGCTATGAAGGCCTGCTTGCCGACCTACTGCTCAACCGCCTCGCCGAGGCCGGTACAGAGTGGCTTCAGCAGCATTACAGCGTCGACGGCACTCCGGCAATCAAGGGAATACGCCCTGCCGTGGGCTATACATCGCTTCCCGACCAGTCGGCTGTATTCCTTCTTGACCGCATGATTCATTTCTATGAACTCGACGTGGTGGTGACACCCAACGGAGCATTATTCCCCTCATCGACCACCACCGGACTGCTCATATTCCATCCCGACGCCCGCTATTTCTCGTTGGGCGACATCTCGCCGGCCCAGCGCAGGGAATATGCCATCCGCCGCGGCATGGGCGAACCCGAATTACGCAAATTCTTACCCTAAAAATAAATTTATCCAATCATCATGTTACGTAAAATTACAACCTTACTGACTATCGCTATGGCAGCCTGTACCCTGACAGGCCATGCCGAAGAAGCCAAAAAAGAGTCGCCCAAACAATATATCAAGGCGACCGACCTCCGCATCATCAATAAAGGATTTGATGACACAGAGCGCGTCTACTCACGTATTCCCGTATGGCTCAAGGACTCTGTTAGAGAAGGTCTTTGGGACCGTCAGCAATGTTCAACCGGTATCGGTGTGCGATTTGCTACAAACTCGTCGACAGTAGGCGTGAAATATGACCTGCTCTGGAACACCCATATGATTCACATGGCCGATACCGGTCTCAAAGGTACCGACCTCTACATTCTCGAGGGTGACTCGGTTTGGCGTCATGTAAACACCAACCGCCCCTACATCAAGAAAGGGACCGATAAAACATGTGAGTCAACCTATGTTGAGCATCTGTCACCCGAGATGAAAGAATTCATGATTTACTTCCCGCTCTATGACGGCCTCACCGACCTCGATGTCGTTGTCGACAGCGGTGCCGTAATCACTCCCGGAAATCCCGAGATTATCGACAAGAATAAAAAAGTCATCGCCTATGGCACCAGCATCCTTCAGGGTGGGTGTGCTTCACGCACCGGCATGTGTGCCACCAACATCATGAGCCGTGACCTCAACTGTGAGGTTGTCAATCTGGCGTTCAGCGGCGAGGGTAAAATGGACAACTGCATGGCCCGCGCTATGGCCCAGATACCCGATGTTGACCTCTACTTCCTCGATCCGGTTCCCAACTGTACCGAAATGATGTGTGACACGCTCACCTATGACTTCATCAAGATTCTTATCGAGAGCCGTCCCGAGGTTCCGGTAGTTCTTCTTGAAGGCCCCATGTACCCCTACTCGCGCTATGACCCTGCATTTGGCAACTATCTGCCTCGCAAAAATGAAGCGCTTCACCGCAACTTCATGCGTCTCAAAGAAGACTATCCCCAGGCAAAACTCCACTATATCACAGCCGACAAACTCGACCGCGCCTATAACGACGGAACAGTAGACGGCATCCACCTCACCGACCTGGGCTTTGTAGAATATGCCGAGGAAATCACTCCTATCCTCAGGGAAATACTCTATCCCCAGGGTCAGCCAGTAAAATATTGATTTAAATAAACTTATAAATGAAAATAGGAATTATTGTAGCCATGGGAAAGGAGCTGGACCTTTTGCTCCCGCTCCTTTCCGACACATCGGCTGTAACGATAAACAATTTCACTTTTCACAAAGGTAAAGCGGGACGCCACGAGATTGTGGCGCTACAGAGCGGCATTGGCAAAGTCAATGCCGCCGTCGCTACCCTCACTCTCATCGAGAACTTTCACCCCGCGCTGGTAATGAATACCGGTGTGGCCGGCGGCACAGGTAACGGCGCGTCGATACTTGACGTTGTAATCGGCACACGCATCGCCTATCACGACTGCTGGTGTGGTCCCGGTACGGAATGGGGCGAGGCGGCAGGATGTCCCCGATATTTTGAATCGGTAGCCGAGATTGCCGACCTGCCGTTTCTGGCCGAAAACAAGCGTGTCAAAAAAGGGCTCATCGCGTCGGGCGACATTTTTGTGAGCCGTCCCGAGGATGTGACCCGCATCAAAACACTCTTCCCCGATGTCATGGCTGTCGACATGGAATCGGCCGCTATCGCCCAGGTGTGCAACATCAAGTCGGTGCCCTTCTTTTGTTTGAGAGTGGTGAGCGATACACCGGGAGCCGATGACAATATCGCTCAATATGAAAACTTCTGGAGCGACGCGCCGCGCGAGACATTTGAAATTCTACAGGAAATACTCAAAAACATCTGATAAATGGACAAGATAGCCAGCTTCACCATAGACCACCGCAATCTTGACCGGGGTATTTTTGTATCGCGCAAAGACAAGACTCAGTCGGGCGACATCCTGACGACTTTTGACATACGCATGAAACTCCCCAACCGGGAGCCCGCTCTCGAGCCGGCGGTTATCCACACTATCGAACACCTTGCAGCCACCTATCTACGCAACCGCGACGACTGGAAAGAGCGTGTCGTCTACTGGGGACCTATGGGATGCCTGACGGGCAACTATCTAATTCTTGCCGGTGACTACAGTTCAAATGACATTGTTGACCTCATGCGTGACATGATGGCTTTCATCGCCAGCTTTGAAGGCGAAATACCGGGAGCATCAGAGATTGAATGTGGCAACTACCGACTCAACGACCTTGAGGGTGCTCGTCGCGAGGCCGCCCGCTATCTCGGTGAAGTTCTTGAAAATCCACAAAGTTCAAATCTCAACTATCCCGGTCAAACCGACTGAAAGTGAAAGATATAAAAGCGATAAAAGGAAAGTTTTACATCAGGGGACTCATTGACGAAGGCGAGCACGAACATCAGGATTTCAAATATGCGATATCGGATGCCCGCAAGATAGCCAGCAACATTTCGGCGTTTGCCTACATTGCCGGCGGGCGTCTGCGGGGGGGGGTCAAGGACATCGGGCGGATGGG